>JAJRTB010000001.1 GCA_024278495.1 Deltaproteobacteria bacterium | reverse complement strand
GCGGTGCGAGAGAAAAGGGAGACGGGCCTGGTGTGCATGCTTGTGTGTTTCATGTGACCTTTGATGGATAAAATATTAAGAGAGAATAATTATTGTTTTGGATAATAGGTCTTTTGGGTATTTTTTGCAAAGAATAATTCTTCCGGCCCCGGTATTCAGCCGATTCCGCAGTCGGGATACACGCAGGTTTTTCCCTGGTAATTGACGAATTTCAGGCAGTCGTTATCCTGGGATGTGATGTAGTCCGGTGTAAGTGGAATTTTGCCGCCGCCGCCCGGGGCATCCAGGGCAAAGGTCGGCACGGCCATGCCCGAGATTCTTCCAATAAGGGAGCGCATGATTGCCAGGCCGGTTGCTATCGGGGTGCGGAAATGGTCCGTGCCCCGGGTCAGGTCGGCCTGGAACAGGTAGTAGGGTTTGACCCGGAAGCGCAACAGACCAAGGAACAACTCTTGCATGATCCCGGGTTCGTCGTTGACGCCCTTGAGCAGCACGGTCTGGTTGCCCATGGGGATGCCGCTGTCGGCCAGGAGGGCGCAGGCCTGCTTTGCCTCCGGAGTCAGCTCAGCCGGATGATTGAAGTGGGTGTTGATGTAGAGGGGGTGGTACTTTCTCAACACGGTAACCAGTTCGGGCGTGATCCGCATGGGCAGGGTGCAGGGAACCCGGGTGCCGATGCGCACTGTCTCGACGGTCGGGATCGCGGCCAGGGCAGCCAGTATCCGCTCCAGCCGGTGGTCGGAAAGCAGCAGGGGGTCCCCGCCGGAGAGCAGTACTTCGCGGACCGCGGGGGTTTTCCTGATGTACGCAAGCCCCTGGTCAATGGTGGTGTCGGAGATGACCATCTCCGGCCGCCCCACCTTTCGCTTTCGGGTGCAGAAGCGGCAGTACACGGCGCATTCACTGCAGACGAGAAACAGGACCCGGTCCGGATACTTGTGAACCAGGTTGGGCACCGGGCTTAGATTTTCCTCGTCCAGGGGATCCTCCACGCCTGCCGTATCGCTGAGTTCGAGCATGTCTGGAACCGCCTGGCGCCACAGGGGCCGCCCGGTTTTCTGGATCAGCTCCAGGTAGTAGGGGTTGATCCGCATGGGATAGGTTCGGCACACCTCGGCCAGTCTGATACTCTCCGCCCGGGGAAGGCCGGAAAGCCGGTCAGGGGTGGTAATGCTTTTTTTTAAAATATTTTGCCAGGTTGTCATTGCCAGCTGCACATAGTAGGTGATACAATCCAGGAGACCGCATGGGGAATATTATTTTTCACAGCACTGTACAGGGTCGGTTTGCCATGCGTCAACCCTAACCAGCTAACGCTCCGGGAGCCGGTATTATGAGTGGCCAGTCCTACGCCCTGAAATTCGATGAGTACGGCAACACCAGGGAATTCTTTGTATACAGCAGCGGCACCGGTATTTCCGGGAACAGCTTCATCAACAAGGGAACAGCGTTTTCCGAGGAAGAGCGTGACCGCCTGGGATTGACCGGCCTGTTTCCGCCCGCGGTCCGTAATCTGGACAAGCAGGTGGAAAACAGCCGCGGCAAGGTTGAAAAAAAAGTTGATGATATTGAACGGTTTATCTATATCCGTTCGCTTTTTGACCGTAACGTCACCCTGGCCCACGCCCTGATCAGAAGCGATATAGCACGCTACATGTCCATCATCTACACCCCGACCGTCGGGCTGGCCTGCCGCCACTACTCGTCCATGTTCCGTTCGGCCAACGGTATTCACTTCTATCCGGGCAATATCGACCGGGCCGAGGACGTGCTGCGCCGGTTCCTCCATCGTGATATCCGGGTGGCCGTGGTGACCGATAATCAGGGTATTCTCGGCATCGGCGACCAGGGCGCCGGCGGCATTGCCATCTGCGTGGGTAAGCTGATGCTCTATACCCAGGGGGCCGGGATCGCGCCCTGGCACTGTTTGCCTGTTTCCCTGGATGTGGGGACAAACAACGAGGAGCTGCTGAACGATGACGAGTATCTGGGCTGGCGGCACCGCCGTCTGACCGGTGATGACTATATCAACTTTGTCCAGCGGTTTGCCCGGGCCTTCCGCAATGTCTTTCCAAATGCCCTCTGCCAGTGGGAGGATTTTTCCAAGCAGAACGCCTTTGCCATTCGTGACGCGTACCTGCATGATTTGATATCCTTTAATGATGACATCCAGGGGACCGGCGCCGTGGCCCTGGCCGGGATTCTGACCGCCATGCGGATCAAGAAGGAACGGCTGCGGGACCAGGTGTTTCTGATTCACGGGGCCGGCGCGGGCGGCATTGGTATTGCCGAGCAGATAGAGACCGCGCTCTGCGAGGAAGGACTGAGAGTCGAGGAGGCGCGGGACCGGATCCTTACCCTGGATTCCAGGGGATTGATCATTGCCGGCATGGATCACCTGCCGTACAAGAAGAAGTTTGCCAAGAACCCGGCCGGGCTCGCCTGGATCAAAGATGATAAGGACCGGCAGTTGGAAAATGTTGTCAGGAATACGGGGGTAACCGTCCTGATAGGCACTTCGGGTCAGGCAGGTTGCTTTACCCGCGAGGTGGTGGAGGCCGTGCTTGCCCATACTGATCGTCCGGTGATCATGCCCCTGTCCAACCCGACCGCCATGGCCGAGGCCCTGCCGGAAGATTTGTACGAGTGGACCGGAGGCCGGGTACTGATCGGCACCGGTTCTCCGTTTGCGCCGGTTTCGTTCGGCGGCCGAACCTACCGGGTGGGTCAGTGCAACAACGTGTTTGTCTTTCCCGGCGTCGGCCTCGGGGTTCTGGCCTCCGGAGCCCGGGAGGTGCGTCCTGAATTCTTTACAGCCGCGGCCCGGGCTGTATCCGATTTTGTCAGTCAGGCGGAGATGAATGAGGGGGCGCTGGTTCCGGATGTGACCGCCCTGCGCGAAGTCACCCTCAAAGTGGCCTGCGCTGTTGGAGAGTGTGCCATCAGGATGGGGGTGAGCCGGCCCTGTTCCTTTTCAACGTTTCAACACAACGATGATCCGGTTCGACTGGATGAGTTGATCCGTAAAATGCGCTGGGAACCCAATTACCTGCCCCTGGTGGCAATGTGATCCCGGGACATTCAGGGCCGTTTTTTTTGTTTGGCAAACGGGGGGAGTGTGCTACAGTGTAGTACACTTGGTTCCGTGGTTAACGGGCCTGTCCGTGAGGTTGGCCGGGCAGGCTGTATTAGACAGTGATATAAAGCAAGTGAGGAGAGTCGTATGAATTTAAGAAAAGTTTTTGGTGCAAGGTTCCTGGTTGTTGCCGCGGTTTCAGCCGGGCTGCTTGTCGGCATGGCCGGTTTGGGTGCGGCCGCGCCGATCAAGATCAGGTTTTCCCACGTGGTCGCGCCGACCACGCCCAAGGGCCAGGCCGCTGATATGTTTGCCCGGCTGGCCAACGAGCGGCTCAAGGGAAAAGTTGAGGTGCAGGTTTTTCCCAACAGCCAGCTCTATACCGACAAAAAGGTCCTGGATGCCCTGAGCACCGGCAGCGTGGAGATGGCGGCGCCTTCCACGGCCAAGTTCACCTCCTGGGTACCGCAGCTGCAGCTCTTTGACCTGCCCTTCATGTTCAAGAACCGGGAGGTTCTCTATCAGACCATGGACGGCAAGGTCGGCAAGAAGATGTTCAAACTCCTGGGCAAGAAGAACATGCTGGGTCTGGCCATGTGGGACAACGGTTTTAAGCAGATCGGCAACAATATCCGGGAGATCCGTACTCCGGCCGATATCAGCGGCATCAAGTTCAGGATCATGTCCTCCAAGGTACTGGAGGCCCAGTTCAAACAGGTGGGCGGCAACCCGCAGGTCATGCCGTTTTCCGAAGTGTATTCCGCTCTTGAACAGGGGGTCATCGACGGCCAGGAAAACACCTGGTCCAACATGTACTCCAAGAAGTTTTACGAAGTCCAGAAGTACATCACCGAGACCAACCACGGTTATCTCGGGTATCTGGTCGTGACAAACGCCCAGTTCTGGGCCCACCTGCCGCCGGATGTCCGGACCGAGCTTGAGAATATCATGAAGGAGGTCACGGTCTGGATCCGGGAGAACGCCTACAAGATCAACCAGGATATGAAGCAGAAGATTATCGATTCCGGCAAGACCAGGGTCACCACCCTGACCGAGGCGGAAAAGGAAGCCTTTCGCAAGGCATTCGAGCCTGTTCAGAATCAGTTCAGAAGTGTGATCGGCGCCGAGTATATCGACGCGGTCCGTGCCCTGAACGCGAAAAACTAAAGGGGCCGCGCACCTGAATCAAACATCCGTCTTCCCGCGGAGTCGGGATACCTTAAGCTGATCGTCCCGGGGGTGAACAAGATTTCTGTTGCCCCCGGGATATTTTTGTAATCAGTCACAGGGTACAATGAAAAAACCATAAATCGCACACTGATATTGTAAGTGGTTACAGGGTGCCTCGATTTTGGACAGGCAGTTCGGCACAGCGTACTGCCTGCCACGTGAGGCGGACTGATCGTTCAAAAGCGAGGTGTCCTGTGACCGCTTACATGTTTTTTTGTTTCGGGCATGTTATGGAACAACAGAAAGCAGGCCTGCTGGATCGGGCCGAGGAAATACTGATCTCCATTTTTCTGGGTATATCAACCATCCTGGTCTTTGTTCAGGTCGTTGCCAGGTACGTTTTTAACAGCGGCTTTACCTGGGCGCCGGAGCTGGTGGAGTATATGTTTCTCTGGACCGTGATGATCGGCGCGTCCTACGGGGTCAAACAGGGGGTGCACCTGGGGGTCGATATCCTGGTGGCAAAGTTTCGGCCGACAGTGCGCAGATGGATGATCCTGGCCTCGATCGCGATTTCGCTGTGCTTTACCGGCGGTATGTTTTACCTCTCCATTTTTTACGTACAGAGCGCCTACAGGATGGAACTTGTGACCGTTGATCTTGAAATACCGCAGTGGATACCCTATCTGGCCCTGCCTTTCGGCTTCGGCCTGATTACCCTGCGGTTTCTGCAGGTGGCCTGGCTGGTCTACACCGGCCGCCAGGACAAACTGACCGTGAGTAATGATCCGGTTTCAGCTCCCGGGGACGATCCCGTCATTTCCGAATAACAGCTACCTGGTCTACCTATGGAAGCCACCGTCATTTTTGCCGTTCTTGCCGTTCTGCTTCTGGCCGGAGTGCCCATTGCCATCTGCCTGGGACTCTCATCGGCCGTGTACCTGCTCCTTTTTTACCCGGTGCCTGAGTGGTCCACCACCACCCAGATCATGGCCGGTATCCTGCCCAACAAGTTCGGGGCCACCATGGAGCATTTTACCCTGATGGCGATCCCGTTTTTTATCGTCAGTTCCAACTTTCTTTCCACCGGCGGGGTGGCGCGGCGCATTATCCGTTTCGCCAACGCCCTGGTGGGCTGGATGACCGGCGGGCTGGCCATGGCCGGTATCCTGGCCTGCATCATGTTCGCAGCCGTGTCCGGCTCAAGCCCGGCCACGGTTGTGGCCATTGGATCCATCATGATTCCGGGCATGGTGGATGCCGGCTATTCCAGGCGGTTTTCCGTGGGCTCAATCGCCACGGCCGGCAGTCTCGGCATTTTGATCCCGCCCTCCATCGTCATGATTGTGTACGCCGTGGCCACGGAACAGTCGGTGGGCAAGATGTTTATTGCCGGCATCGTGCCGGGCCTTATGCTCGGAGCCATGCTGCTGGTGGTGACCTGGATCACGGCCCGGAGAAAGGGGATGCCCTGCCAGGAAAAACCGACTGTCAAGGAGCTGTGGTCCTCCTTTATCGACGCCGTCTGGGGGCTCTTGCTGGTGGTCATGATCATCGGCGGCATCTACGGCGGCATCTTTACTCCGACCGAGGCGGCGGCGGTAGCCGCGGTCTATTCCGCCTTTATCTCTCTCTTTATCTACCGGGATATGTCCTTTAAGGATATTCCCCACGTGATGCTTGAATCGGCCAAGATGACGGCCATGCTGCTCTTTATCATCTCCTGCGCCATGATCTTTGCCCATGTCCTGACCATGGAGCGGATTCCGCAGTCCATCGCCGAGTGGCTTGTGGCGCGGGACATGAGCTGGTGGATGTTCCTGCTCATGGTCAATATCATCCTCTGGTTTGCCGGTGATTTCATGGAGCCTTCCTCCATTATCCTGATCCTGGCGCCGATCTTTTTTCCCATTGCCATGGCCCTGGATATCGACCCCATTCACCTGGGTATCGTGATGACGCTCAATATGGAGGTGGGGATGATAACGCCGCCGGTCGGCCTGAACCTCTACGTGGCCTCGGGACTCTCCGGCATGCGGCTTGAAGACGTGACCAAGGCGGCTCTGCCCTGGATGCTTGTGATGATCGTGGCGCTTGTCCTGGTCACCTACATCCCGTGGATCAGCCTTTTCCTGGTTGATCTGCTCTACTGAGCCGGCCGGGCGGGTTAGTCCAGCTTGATAGCCTCAAGCGGCTCCAGTCCGGCCAGGCGGACAATGGGGATGGCCGCGCCGATCAGGCAGACACCCACCCCGATCAGCATGGCGATCAGGCTGTAGATGACGTTGAGCAGCGAAAAGGATGCGTAGGCCCCCAGTTTGCTGAGCAGGTCAAAGTTGCCGGCCAGATGATGGATCAGGTAGTTGCCGATTCCGATGCCGACGAAACCGCCCAGCAGGCTGATGATGGCGGCCTCTGACAGAAACATTTTCATGATGTGGGACTTGTGGGCGCCTATGGCCCGCAGGATCCCTACCTCCCGCCGCCGTTCATTGGCCAGGGCCGTAAAGGTCGACCAGGCCAGGAGCACGGCCAGGGCGGATGAGATCAGGATGGTGATGGAGAAGACCCTGGTGATGTCACGCAGGGTGGCCCGCACGTCCGCGCCGATATTCCCCCGGGTCATGGTGCCGATGTTGGGGAACATGACCGCCAGGGTGTTGTTGAAATCGTCCAGGTCGGCCCCTTCCTTCAGTTTGACAAAGATGATTGAGATCATGCCCGGTTTATACTTGCCGGTGACCGATTTTGAGATCTTGTTCAGGTCTTTCACCCGCATGAAGATGCCATGGTCCAGGCCGGTGCCGGTCTCCATGAGATCGCCGACCACCTTGACTTCCCTGTTGAACAGGTCAAGGGTCTTGATCAGGCCGAGATACTCATAGACATAGCTGCCGATGTATACTTCACCGTCTCCAAGGGGGGGGGGCGGTTTCTCAAACCAGGGCGATATGACGAAATCGGTATCCGGATCAAAGGCGACCACCTGGCCCTCGACGATACTGCAGCAGCCTGATTCCAGGGTCTGCAGGTAGATCTGGTAGGTGGCTTTTTCCACCTCGGGCAGGGTCCGGACCGTCTCGTATACCTCCCGGTCCATGTAAAAATCTTTTTTCTTGCTTTCCAGGATAAACTCCTCCGCCATTTCAATCGCCTCGACCGGTACCAGCACTATGTCTGCCCCGAGTTTCCTGGAAGCAGCCTCGATATCATCGTTGACCGCCCGGTTAAAGAGCAGGGCAAAGACCAGCAAAGAGACCAGCAGGGCAACCGCAGCAGCCAGGACGAGGTTGCGGAAGATTTTGCGGGAAACGGTTTTCCAGGCGATATGGATGATGGAACCTAAACCTTTTTGCGACATGACAGGACAGTTAGCTGAGGTTGTAAAGGGAAAGGGTCAGGAGCTGATGTACTGCAAGCGGAGCTGAAGAGCAACGGCAAAAAAACAAAAAAACCGGAAGGGCGAACCCTTCCGGTTTGTGCCGCGTTTAAGACTGACGAGGTTTACTTGAAATTGGCATCCAGGCCGCAGAGGACCGCGTGGGCCTCAAGTCCTTCCTCGTTATGGCAGGCAAGGCAGGTGGAGGTTGCCTGGCCGACGAACTTCTTGGCGGCGACATCATAGAGCTTCAACTGGCCGTCCATGGTGTAGTCGTCCTTGCCGAGTTTTTCACCCTTGAAGACCTCTTCCTTGCAGCTTGCGGAGTCACGGCTGATGGTCTTGGCGTTACCCGTGTTCAGGGTCTTGGTCCGGGAGGTGGCGAGGATGTACTTGCCGTCCGGAGTGAACATGGCATCATGATTCTCTTCAAGTGTACCCATGGGCTGACGGGCAACCAGTTTGAGGGTATTGGCATCGATGACATACAGGGTGTCGGCGCCGGAGAGGGCAATCAGCTTGCCGTCCGGTGACCAGGTGGAACGGAAGTTGATGGTCTTGCCGGCATTACCCGGAATCACCGTCCGCTTGAGCAACTTGACGTTGCCTGATTCCAGGGCCTTGGCGTCAAGCAGGATCAGGTGGATTTTACCGATAGGCTTGCCGTGATCCTTTTCCGCCTCATTGACGGAAATAAGGATCTTGCTCATATCCGGAGAGTTGGAGCCGTGGTAAAAGATGTAGGGGACGCCCGGATCCGCCTCGGTTCCTTCGAGGAAAACGGAGTGCATACGCTTCATATCCGATTTGCGGAATACGTCAATGAATCCCTTGCTGGTCATGGCAATGGGGAAGTAGTAATCCTTGGTCTGAGCCGAGGCACAGTACAGTGACTTAGTGTTCAGCTGGCCTTTTTCCGGAATCATGGCCACGACATCCTTGATTTTGTCGCCGGTCTTGAGGTCGGATACACCGACATGGGGGCCGCCGACTTCCTTGTCGATCTTGTAGGTGGACCAGTACATTTTAGTCCGGTCATTGGCGTCGATTCGAGCATCATGAGTCGGATGGGTCTCGTTGTCGCCAATATCGATCTTGCTCAGCGCTTTCAGGTGGATCGGAGCCGGCTCGCTCGGATTGATTTCTACGGTTGCCTTGGCAAAATGACCGCCCATGCCGGCAACATAGACATCGGCCTGGTAGGTTCCTGCCTGAGCAATGGTACCAAGGGTCAGGGCACCGGCGGCGACAAGAGCATACATACAGGTCTTCTTGGAAATAAGTTTCATGTTCTCCTTCCTCCATCACGATTGTTGTAAGGTTAGTCGGGCTCGAGAGGGCTCTTCCAGTTCCTCTGTACTCAACCGTTCACATAGTAGCAGTCGGCTTACTGTTAATATGTGAAAAAAAAATCATTGTGGTACCTGTACCACGCCGTGTGGTGTAAAGGCAAATAAAATTTTATTTTTTTGTCGTCCTGAACCAACATGATTTTATTTTTTTTTAATGTAATCAGGTGGTTGGATGCGTTTCGGTTCTGTGCTGTTTTTTACGTTCCCGGATCCGTGACGAATATTTGTGCTCTGATCATCTAACATGTTGGGAAATACCCTGTATTGATCACTTTCATCTCCATCACGGGTGAGCGCTCACGGATCCGGAAGTAAGTGATCTGCGGCATCCCTGACCACTTACAAACTATGGGCAGGTACAATCGCAGAGTTACAAGCCCTGTGACGAGGTACATCCGGAACGTTGCCTGGCACCAGTCTTTTTACGCTGCGAAGCGCGCTCAACATGCTGTTGCCCTGAAAGCGCACCAGGCAGGATTCGCTCCTGTTGCATTACCTTGTCGCATGGGATATTATCATTTCTCATACTGACAAGAACTCCCGAGGTAATTTCCGTGATTATAGAATGTTGTAATTTAAAGAAAGAGTATACGGCCGACAATACCCTGGTGACCGCGGTTGACAATGTCTCGCTTAACGTTGCCGCCGGGGAGTTCCTGGTCATCCTTGGTCATTCCGGTTCCGGCAAGACGACCCTGCTGAGCCTGATCGGCGGCCTGACTAAACCGGACAGCGGCGAGGTGCTGATTGACGGAGTGGAGAACTGGCATCAGGGCGATGATGCCCTGTCGGATATGCGGAACTCCAAGATTGGGTTCATCTTTCAGTTTGCCAGCCTCATTCCGACCCTGACCGCCCTGGAGAATATCCTGCTCCCTCTGACGTTCGGCAAAACGCCGCGGGGCGGTTATCAGCAGGCCCTGGATATCCTGGAGATGGTCGGCCTGCCCGACAAGGCCAACGCCTTTCCGGCCCAGCTCTCAGGCGGTCAGCAGCGGCGTATCGCCATTGCCCGCGCCTTTATCAATCAGCCCGATATCATCCTGGCCGACGAGCCCACAGGTGATCTGGATGAAGAGACTGAGCATGATATTTTGAATATTTTCAAGGAGTATAACCGGAAGGGAACGACTTTTGTGGTGGTCACCCATAACATACACCTGGCCCGGACCCAGCTGGATGCCCGGATTCTGGAAATGCGCCGGGGAGTGTTGCGCGAGAAGGTCCCGGTTGCGGCATGAATAGTACTTCCGACACCTGGTGCCCCGCATGAACATCCAGATACCCGTGTTCCGTCTTTGCAGCCCGGTCCTGCTGTACGGGGCCATAGTGTTGTCTTTCCTGCTCGTTTCCTGTTCGTCTGGCGACCAGGAAACGCTGTCAATCGGTGACCGGGCGCCCGGCTTCAGCCTGCGGGACCTGGACGGGAGACCCGTGCGGCTGGCCGATTACGCGGGGTTGCCCGTGGTGCTCCGTTTCTTCCTGACCGACTGCAAGTTCTGCCGGGCCGATACCCCGATTCTCAACGCGTATTATGACCGGTACCGGGACCGGGGGCTGGGCATGCTCTATATCGACACCCTCGGTATTGAGACGAAGACACTCAGGCAGTTTGCCGGGGAGTTCAACATTGCTTTTCCCGTGGTCAGGGATCCGCAGGGCAATGTCGGAAAGCTCTACAAGGTGCGGGCTCTGCCCCAGACCATCATCCTGGATCCGGACCATAAAATTATCGCGGCTATCCTCGGCGGTATAAGCGAAGCGGAACTGGACCGGCTGCTGTTACCGTATCTTGACAGGTGAGCGGTGCCGCCGGGTGAGCGCTCACGGATTCAAGGGAGGGGCATGAACAATGAATTTTGATGGTTTGAAAAAATGTTTCGCGGTCTTGTCGGGCAGGGGAGGCCGGATATTTGCCCTCCAGTGCCTGGCCTTCTCCTTCATCGCGCCCGTGACGGTAGCGGCAGTCCCTGCGGATTCTGTCGCGCCGGACAGTCGTTGCGCGATCTGCGGCATGTTTGTCGCGCCCTATGAGAACTGGCTGGCCCAGCTGCGCATGAGCGATGATTCGGTACTCTTTTTTGACGGGGTCAAGGACCTGATGGTCTTTTACCTGGATCCCGGAGACTACGGAAAGTACGCGCAAAAGGATGTCCGGGAAGTCTGGGTCAGGGATTACTATACTCTGGAATGGATTGACGGCCGGACCGCGCTGTATGTCATCGGCAGTGACGTGTACGGGCCCATGGGCAAGGAGTTCATCCCCTTTGGCCTCCGGGCCGCGGCAGAGAATTTTCTCCGGGACCACGGGGGCGGGAAGATAGTCACCTTTGCGGAGATCAGCAGTGAGCTGGTACGGTCCATGCGTTCCGGAATGAAGATGCGCCACGGCTCAAAGTGAATCCTGCCGTCCCGAAAAGAACGGTCCGGCCCCTTGGCCGCCTGCTCATGGTCCTGACCTGCCTGGGACTGCTGCTTCTGGCTCTTTTTGTCCATGCCCGGATCGGCGCGGCGCGACAGGAGCGGGAAAACAGATTGCGCCGGATCGCCGTCGCCGCCCTGGGGTTGACTGATCTCTGCGTGGCGACCGAGGCCCGCTACACCCGCCACCCGGCCGTGACCGACCTCGTGGTGCCGTTTATGGACCATCCAGGCGCCATTGAGCATTTTCCAACCGGTTCCTTCTGGGCGCCGCCGGCCGCGCCTGGTTTCAACAGGGGTGAGCGATGAGTGTTCTGGCCAGGCACCTGAATATTCTTGATCACACCCTCTCTTCACTGTGGCGTCGTCGCCTGAAGAACCTGAGCGTCTTGCTCGTCTTTGCCGGAGTAATTTTTCTTATTGCCTCGTTCCAGCTTGTGACCCGGGCCCTGACCGAGACGGCGGAGCAGGCTCTGGTGGCCGCCCCGGAAATCACCATCCAGAAAATGTCCGCCGGTCGGCAGGTTGCCGTGCCCCTTGCCTACAGCGAGAAACTTTCCGGTATTTTTGGTATCCGCCGGGTTGTGCCCCGGGTCTGGGGCTATTATTTTGACGAGGTCAGCGGCGCCAACTACACGGTGCTGGGACTGGAGCGGGACCGGATGCCCGCTTCCGGCCAACTCGATCTTGTCCTGGACCAGGGGGAGTCGCCCGCCCCCGGCCGCAGCGGCGCGGCCCTGATCGGCCGTTCCGTGCAACAGGGACTGGAGCGGAAGGGCGGCAGCCTTCTTTCCCTGTTTCGGCCGGACCTGAGCATGGTCTCTTTCACGGTGGCCGGCGTGTTCAAAGAGGAAACCGATATCCTGACCAATGATCTGATTGTCCTGGACATCGATGATGCCCGGGATCTGTTTCTGGTTCCGGAGGACGTGGCCACCGATCTCTGCGTGTATGTGGCCAACCAGCGGGAGGTGCCGACCATTGCCAAAAAGATCGCCGACGCCCTGCCCGATACCCGGGTGGTGACCCGGGCCCAGATCCGCAAGACCTACCAGGTCGTGTTCGGCTGGCGCAGCGGTTTCGCTTCGGTCTGCCTGCTGACCGCCCTGGCCGCCTTTGTCATCTTTGCCTGGGACAAGGCCTCGGGCCTGTCGCCCGAAGAGCGCCGTGAGATAAGTATTTTGAAACTGCTTGGCTGGGAGACCCGCGATATCCTGGCCATCCGCCTGTGGGAAGGGATTCTGGTTGCGGGCCTGGCCTTTGTCCTGGGGTGTACCCTGGCCTATATCCATGTCGCCTTTTTCGGCGCTTCGCTTTTTCGGCCGGTCATGGTCGGCTGGTCTGTCATTTCCCCGTCCCTGCGATTGGCGCCGACCGTGCAGTTGTCCCAGTTCCTGCTGATTTTCTGCTTTTCGGTCCTGCCGTATATGGCGGCCACGGTCATCCCTGCCTGGAGCTGTGCCAGCGTCCCGGCTGAATCCGCCCTGGGCGGCGTATAGGGGGAGTCATGCTGATCGAACTGGAGCATGTGACCAAGGTGTATAACCAGGGGCTGGCCAACGAGGTCACGGCCCTGCGGGAGGTCAGTTTACGCATTGATGATAACTCCATGGTCTGTCTGCGGGGGGCCAGCGGCTCTGGGAAGTCCACCCTGCTCTCCATCATCGGCTGCGTGTTCCAGCCCACCAGTGGCCGGGTCGCCATTGCCGGAAAACAGCTGTCCCGTCTGCCGGATCGTTTCCTGACCCTGCACCGGCGTCGCTATATCGGTTTCATCTTTCAGAATTTCAATATCCTGCCCGCCCTGTCGGTGGAGGAAAACATCATGCTGCCCCTGGTGCCGCTGGGGATGCGGCCGATGGTCATGCGCGAGAAGGCGGCGGTCCTGATGGAGCGTTTTGGCATCAGTCATCGGCGCCGGTTCCCGGCCGGTCAGATTTCCGGCGGGGAGTTGCAGCGGACGGCGATTGCCCGGGCCCTGGTCAACGACCCGCCCCTGATCCTGGCCGATGAGCCGACCGCGCACCTGGACAGCCGCTTGAGCCATGAGTTCATGGATTTCATGGCAGACCTGAAAGCGGCGGGCAAGACCATCGTCATCACCTCGCACGACGCCCTGGTCACGGAACATAAGGCCGTGGACCGGGTGATCGACATACGGGACGGCCGCATTCATGTTTCTTGATTCCTGGAGCATCGCCCTGGTCATCTGCGGCCTGGTGGTCTTCTTCATGATGGGCTTTGCCGCCCGCAGCGCGGTGCGGGTCCTGCTCTACTGGGACCCGGACAGCGACTCCGGCAGGCAGATCAAACTGGAGAACGAGATCTGGCTGACCTCGACCCTGGTGGAGTGCGCCCTGGGAGTGCAGATCCTCTCCCTGACAGTTTTTGTGCTGGCCGCCGACCATTTCAGCGGCGCCATAGTCGGGGCCATGTGCGCCACCGGCAGTCTGCTCGCCAATGATTTCGGCGTGCCCGCCCTGACCGTCAAGATCGGCGGCGTCTTCCTCTACGGTTTCTGGATCGTCCTGCACCAGCTGGATATCCGCTCTGAACGGTACCCCCTGGTGCGGCTGAAGTATATCTACCTGTTGACGCTTCTGCCCCTGCTTGTCCTGGATCTTTCCCTGGGTATGATGTATATAGCCGGGCTTGAGCCCGACATCATCACCTCATGCTGCGCCGTGGTCTTTGGCGAGGCCGTTGGCGGCGGGACAAACCTTTTTGCCGGGTTTTCCCATTTCCTGAGCCTGCTGCTTTTGTACGGCAGCACGGCCCTGCTGTTCATCCTGGGCGGATTGCTGCTTGCCTGGCGGCGGATAGGTCTGGTCGTGGTCTTTGGCGGGGTCTGGCTCTGGTTCTTTCTGCTGGCCCTGGTGGTGATTACCACCCTGTTTTCATCGTATGTCTATGCCATGCCCTTTCATAAATGTCCCTTCTGCATCCTTAAACCCGAGTATTATTATATCGGTTTCGCCATCTACGGATTGCTCTTTACCGGCGCCCATCTCGGGATGAGCGTGGCCGTGACGGAACCGCTCAGGCAGGTGGTGGGCCTGGAGGAGGTAACGGAACGGTTTCAGCGCCGGGCGACGCTCTGGTCGCTTGTTCTGCTGGCGTTGTTCACCGCGGTTTCATCCTGGCATTACCTGCGCTATCTGCTGCTTGGCGGCCAGGGATAAGGCTCAGCAAGAGGAGGATCAGTTGTCAGGCGGGAACTTGTTGAGTTTGCGCTGCAGGGTCCTCCGGTGCAGCCCCAGTTTTTTGGCCGCGGCCGAGATGTTACCCCGGCAGTCATGCAGGACCCGGTTGATGTGTTCCCATTCGAGCCGGGCCAGGGAAGGCGCCTGGAATTCGGCCGGGGGCTGCTCTATCTCAAGCTCGGTGTCCCGGGCAAAGGCATTGAGGATATCATCGACATCCGCCGGTTTGGGCAGGTAGGAAACAGCGCCTAGTTTGACCGCCTCGGTGGCCGTGGCAATGGAGCCGTAGCCGGTGAGGACCACCACCCGCATCTCCGGATGGAGGCGCAGGCCGTCCTTGATCAGCTCAAGGCCCGACTTGCCCGGCATCCGCATGTCCACAACCGCCATCTGCGGTTTTTGTTTTGCTATGAGTTGCATGGCCTCGTCATAGTTCGCAGCCGGAAAAACCGTATATTTACGCTTGGTAAAGGCCCTGCCCAGCCGTTCGCGAAAGAGTTCCTCGTCATCTACCAGGAGTATGGTTGCCATCATTGTCATCCTAACTGAAAATGGGTGTTCAATTCAGGGGCAGCGTATCCGGGCCAGGGCAAAGCTTATCACCGCCCTGGTACCCTTTCCCTGTCTGGAGCTCAGCTTGAGGGAGCCTCCCAGTCTTTCCGCCGCGGTTTCGGCCAGGAACAGTCCCAGGCCAAGTCCTTTGCCGGGATCCTTGGTGGTGAAAAAGGGTTCCACCGCCCGTTCCAGGATTTTTTTGTTCATGCCGCACCCCCTGTCTTGCACTTCGATATAGAGGTATTCATCGTCTTTCCGGCAGAACACCTCGACCTTGCCGGTGTCACCGGAGGCGTCAAGTCCGTTTTTGATCAACCCCCTGATGATCCGCTTGACGGTCCGAAACGGCATCCGTATCCGGAAATCGTTGATGGTGGAATGGAAATGTATCCTCTGTCGATCTTTTTCGGGGAACCGGGAGTATACCTCGGTCCACAGCTCTCCGACCGTGAAGACGCGCAGGGCCTCGGCCAGGTGCTCACCCGCGTCGGCCGACATCTGGTACAGGATCTCCCGGCAGCGTTGTACCTGGTCCCGGATCAGGATGGTATCCGCTATCAGTTCCTGGTCAGAGGGCTGTTCCGTCAGGGTGGTCAGCATTTCTCCGGCCGCGATCGCGATGGTGGCCAGGGGGGTGGAGAATTCATGGGCCGCGCCCGCCGACAGGGTGGCAAGGGAGGCCAGTTTTTCACTCCTGGTTCGTTCCATTTCAAGCTCGGAAACGGTTTTCTGGTGCTCTTCCAGGTCTTTCTGTATTTTGTTGAGAAAGAAGACCACGAAAAAGACTGTAACGGCAAAGGCAAACCACATGCCCTGCAGGTGAAGGGTCATGCTGTTCGTCATTCCGGCGGGCCCCGCCTGGCAGAGAATTTCCGGTGTCTCCCGCCCTGCGAGGGCGGAAGGATCCGGCAGGAAAAAGAGAACTCCGTAAGAGAGGGTGGTCAGGGCGGCCATGGACCAGGCCCAGAAAGGCCGCATCAGGACAGCGCCCAGGCAGACATGGATAAGAAAGAGGAAGGTAAACGGGTTCATTGGACCGCCCGTGTAGTAGAGCAGGACAGTGAGCAACAGGACATCGAGGGTCATGACCAGGGCGAAAAACCGGCCCGGGACAAATCTGTTTTTTTTCTGGAAGAGCAGGTGGAAGTAGAGATTGGTGCCCCCGCTGAATATCAGGATCAGGGCGAGAACAGGAAGGGGCGGTTTGATTTGCGTGAGAAAGACGGCCATCAGAACTATAAAGGACTGACAGGCAAGGGCGCCCCATCTGAGCAGGAGCAGGCGCGAGAAAGCAATGGACGCCTGGGCCTGGTCCTGGCTGATCGTGTCAATCAGGATGTTGAGTCTGTTCCGGGACTGCATGATTCCGCCTGAGTATGCGGGTGTCAGGCATGCGGTGACACCCTGTTCAATACAAGTGTACCACGATACGGGTCCAAAAGAAACTGCGTGCCCCGGGGTGCCGGATACAGCACGGCCCGTTTTGGATCGGATCAAAACGGGCCGTGGAACCTGTTGTTTTTCTGGCGGGGCAACAGGAAGGAAGTGGAGGTTACTTGTTCATCATATGACCGCTGCCGTTCATCTTCATGTTGCCGTGACCGCCTCCGTCCATTTTCATGTCCTTCATACCCTTGTGGTGCATCTTGCCCATAAGTGGTTTCAGCGTTGCCATGCTGATGGAGTCGAACATGGCCAGCTCTCCGCCGTGTTCTTTCTGAAAGACCCTGGCCGCGTCACCGTCACCAAAGGGAATCAGCTCCTTGCCCATGGGGCCCATCATGGAGCTGCCCACGACATAATGGGCCTTGCGGGCGTTGATCCATTCGCCGGTATTGAAATCCCTGGCCCAGATCGCGGCGATATCGTCTCGACTGTGCCTGGAGTCGAACTTCTGCATGTTGAACATAAAACCGAACATGCACTTGCTGCCGTCAAAGGGAGTCATGGCACCGTCCTTAAAGACAATCTGGGTCTGCCACTGGGGATATTTTGCCGGGAACATGCCGCATTTGCCGCAGGATACGTCAGGGGGGATGTCTTTGGGTCCCGTCTCGGACGCTGTTGCCTGGGGGGGCATCGCCAAAACAAAGAGGGTTGCAAGGAGCAGTGCTGTCTGGGTCACGCGGCTTACTGTTTTGTGTACCATTTTGGTTCTCCTGAAAAAAAATTACGGTAAAAATAAAATTCCCTCTGCATTTATTACCACAGGAGCATGACGCGGGCAGTGTGGCAAATTGTCGCAGCGGGCGGCTGCGGAGACTGGTCATGTGCATGGTGACAACGATAAATCAGCAGGTTGCAAGAGAAAACGGCAGGTGCGACAATTTGCCTAATAGGCAAAAAGATACGGAGGTGATACATATATCGACAGTTCTCTTTCTTCCGGCGTTCCCCAGGACGTTATCTTCCTCATCAGTCGGCTTACTGTTGGGATTTTTGTAAGTATCACCCTGGGGAACGCCTGCTTTTTTTATCCGCTCCTGTTCAGGCGCTTCAGCCAGCCCTGTGTCGCTCTCCATACTTTTTTTCCGCATGTGTTTCCTTTTTCCCGCGTCCCTGATCCGGCCGGAGTTCGGCTCCCGGGTGTAATCCTGGTTTGACAACTCCGGGACGAAGATGTAGCCTGTCCCGGAAAGAAGTCTTTTGGCAGTAATTATTGTTTTCGGAGCATTGTATGAACAGGATGGACAGGATGGCAGCGGTTGTTGCGGTATGCTTTTTAGCGATAACGACCATGGCGGCAGTCGCACAGGCGCGACCAACCAAGAGGCTTGACGGCAAAACCCGGATGTGTCGACTGATCGCCCAGGGAAAGCTGGGCTGGGAAAGCGAGCCCTGGGGAACAGGCGGTAAGAAGTTTCAGGAGGTCTGCAAGAGCTGTCACGCCAAGAACAGCGACAGGGGCGCACCGTTTCTCCATTCCGAATCCTATACCTCCAAGGGCTGGAATTCCGTCTTCACCCGGCGCAGGGTGCAGTGCGCCCGGGACGGTTCCTGGGGGGTATTGAGCGAGGAGGAGATCCAGTTCGTGGCCGATTATCTGTATCGGAACGGCGCCTGGACCTACAATCCCAACAGCTCGGACTCCTGCTGATAAACGCATTTCTCCCGGTCGGGAGAAACAGAGAGAACAGGGCTGTTTTTCAGGATGCTGACGGCCAGGTCCGGCCCGCGTCGGGAACAGGACTTATTCTACCTCAACGGTAATAAATTCCGCCTCGTTGTTGCGCAGGGTCAGGGTACCCCCCATGACCCTGAGCGCCACCGGGTCATTGAGCGGGGCCCTCTGTTTGACCGTGATGGTCGTGCCGGGAACCAGGCCCATCTCCCGGATCCGGCGGCCGAGGATGCCGCCCACCTTGACCGCTGTTATGGTCCCGGTCTGGTTGATCTTCATTTCGCGCAGGTTGATAACGGCCATTTTTATTGTTCCAACCCTGATGTGTTTGCGAGTTGCCAAATTGCGTAACCGGCTGCCAGGGAGATTCCCTGCCGGCATCGATGAGTGGAAATATCTCTTATCTGCGTAATCGCCGGTTGTCAATATTTTTCGGAGATAACAGCCCGGTCAGGTCAATTCATTCTTGACAAACCGCCAAAGCGCAATAGTATTGATCTGTATAAGGTGTTTTTTTCTGTCCCATGGGCAGGTTACGCGAAGTGTGCGAGGTGCAAGCATGACCCTGGTCCTATCCCGCCTGATACTATTTAGATTGCCCGTCGGAACCGAGGCACAGGGGAGAGGATTGTCCTGACGCGACAGGATTTGTGTTGTCTTCTGCAAGCCATGGTTCTCCCGGGAGCCGTGGCTTTTTTTTTGATCCTGTAACGTGGCGACAGCACGGATTCAGGGTGCTGTGTGTTGAAAGTGCAGTGGAGAAAAACGATGTTCAGTGAAAAAGTGAAAAAATACAGGCCGTATCCCAAGGTGGATTTTCCCGACCGGACCTGGCCCGACGCCACCATTACCAAAGCCCCGGCCTGGTGCAGCGTGGATCTGCGTGACGGCAACCAGGCCCTGATCCGGCCCATGAGTCTCGAGAAGAAGCTGGAGATGTTCAGGATGCTTGTGGAGGTGGGGTTCAAGGAGATCGAGGTGGGATTTCCTGCGGCATCCCAGATCGAATATGATTTTACCCGGATGCTTATCGAGCAGGATCTTATCCCGGATGATGTCGTTATTCAGGCCCTGACTCAGTCCCGGGAGCCGCAGATAAAAAAGACCTTTGAGGCCCTTGCCGGGGCCAGACAGGCCGTTGTCCATCTTTACAACTCCACCTCGACCCTGCAGCGGGACGTGGTCTTCCGGAAGGGCCGTAGGGAGATTATCGACCTCGGTGTCGGTGGCGCCCGGCTGATCCGGGAAGAGGCCGGACGGACCGGTACCCGGATCAGCTACGAATATTCTCCCGAGAGCTTTACCGGTACGGAACTGGATTTTGCCGTGGAAATCTGCGATGCGGTCATGGACGTGTGGGAGCCTGATCCGGAGCACCCGGTGATCATCAACCTGCCGGCCACGGTGGAGATGTCCACCCCCAACATCTATGCCGATCAGATCGAGTGGTTCGGCCGCAACATGAAGAACCGTGACTGCGCCCTCATCAGTCTGCACGCCCATAACGACAGGGGTTCGGCCGTGGCCGCCACCGAGCTTGCCCTGATGGCGGGCGCGGACCGGGTCGAGGGGACCCTGTTCGGCAACGGTGAGCGGACCGGCAACGTGGACATTCTGACCCTGGCCCTGAACCTGTTCACCCAGGGGATTGATCCGGGGCTTGATTTCTCCGACATCAACCATGTGATCGAGGTGTATGAACGCTGCACCGGTCTGACCGTGCATCCACGCCATCCCTATGCCGGGGAACTGGTCTATACCGCCTTTTCCGGTTCGCACCAGGACGCCATCAACAAGGGAATGGCCGCCTGGGAAGAGACCGGCGGTGTCTGGGCCGTGCCGTATCTGCCCATTGACCCCAAGGACGTGGGGAGGACCTATGAGTCCATCATCCGGATCAACTCCCAGTCCGGCAAGGGCGGGGTCGCCTATATCATGGACAACGAATTCGGTTTCAAGCTGCCCAGGGAGATGCACCCCGAGTTCGGCGCCGTTATCCAGAAGGTGTCGGACGAGACGGACGGGGAGCTGCCCGCCGAGGT
This sequence comes from Deltaproteobacteria bacterium, assembly GCA_024278495.1. Classification (GTDB taxonomy): domain Bacteria; phylum Desulfobacterota; class Desulfobulbia; order Desulfobulbales; family Desulfobulbaceae; genus UBA10518. The sequence goes on along the minus strand of JAJRTB010000001.1, from coordinate 734 downwards.
GGTCTTTCATGTCTTTGAAAAGGAGTATCTGCTGGCCGCCTCCTGCTACCGGCTCAAGGGGTTCAACGTGGTCAAGCGCCATATCGATACGAGCGAGAACCTCTCTTCGGCCGAGATTGAGGCGCATATCCTGGTCCACGGCGAGGATCAGCACCTCAATGCCTCGGGTAACGGCCCGCTGGATGCCTTCTGCGAGGCGCTGCGAAGCGGCCTGGGGTTGACCTTTACCCTGCAGGCCTACCATGAACACGCCCTGACCAGGGGGTCTTCGTCCAGCGCGGTCAGCTATATCATGATAACCGACGGCGAGAACAGGGAGTTCTGGGGCGCCGGGGTGGACACGGACATTATCGTCGCCTCGATCAAGGCCCTGCTCAGCGCCATGAACCGGGCCTGTGAGGCCCACGGTACGGGCTGATGTTCCCTCGCGTTCCGGAGCCGCTATCCTGCGAGTGTTTTCCGGTTCCGGCACGCGAATTTTCGTCACAGATTCAGGTTGTCAGCAGGACAGGCGGTCTATCTTGCAATTTTTTGCCCGGTAAGCTGATGTGACCTCTCCCTTTGCCCTGCGCAACATCAGGCTGTTCATTGCCCTGCGCGTTTTTTTCAACACCAGGTTTTATTACCCGGTCTTCACCGTCCTCTTCCTCGACTACGGCCTGACCATTGAGCAGTTTGCCCTGCTCAACACGGTCTGGGCCGCGACCATAGTGCTTGCCGAGGTGCCGTCCGGC
>JAJRTB010000027.1 GCA_024278495.1 Deltaproteobacteria bacterium | reverse complement strand
TTTCCTCGGCCAGTTCGGGTGGTGGAAAAAGAATCTCATTGTTCAGCTTGTAAACAGGCATCGGTCAGGCGCATTCAGGCAGTGGAACGGGAACGTGGGCGCTCTGACGGGCGGATCCGGGTGAGAACCCGCCTGGTTGAATGTGTGAACAAATCTTTCACTTTTTCAATGCGTTAGTTGCCAAAGCCACAAATTTTCGTCACGGATTCAGGCAAAATAAAAAAATGTATAAAACCGCTACCTTGTAAGCGGTGTCAGTCGTCAAGCAGCATGTGCATAACCTCTCGGACCTCTGGCGGACCCCAGGTACCGGCCGGGTAGGGGTGGAGCCTGCCTGTGGCGGATCGGCATTCCTCGCACTGTTCCAGAACAGGCGTCAGGAAGGACCAGGACAGTTCAATGCCGTCCTGACGCCAGAACAGCATGTGGTCACCGGTCATGCCGTCCAGCAGGACCCTGGCGTATGCGTCCAGAGATGCTTCGGTGTAATGTTCGCTGTAGGCGAAATCCATGGTCATTGGGCGCAAATGCAGTTCAGTGCCCGGGTCTTTGGTCTGAAAATGCAGGCGGACGGCCTCTTCCGGGAAGGTTTCGATAACCAGGCGGTTGGCTCTGATACGGGTGTCCAGGACGTCTTCAAAGAGCCGGTGCGGTACCTCCCTGAACTGGATGACAATCCGGGTTTCCTTGCGCTTGAGCCGTTTGCCCGAGACCATGTAGAAAGGCACGTCCTGCCAGCGCCAGTTGTCAATAAAGAGTTTCATGAGGGCAAAGGTCGGGGTGGCTGAATCAGGTGCCACGCCTGGTTCGGATCTGTACCCGGGCAAGGGAATGTCACCCTGTCGCCCCTCACCGTACTGGCCCAGGAGGATCCTGCTGCCCCGGTCCGGGTTGAACTCCCGCAGGCAGCGGATGACCTTGGCCTTTTCGTCCTGGACAGCGTCCGCCTCGTAATGGGACGGCGGCTCCATGGCGGTCAGTACCAGGAGCTGCATCAGGTGGTTCTGAAACATGTCCCGCAGAACTCCTGACTGTTCGTAATAACCGGCCCGGTTGCCCACGCCCAGCTCCTCGGCCGCGACAATGCCGACGTATTCGATATAATGCCGGTTCCAGACCGGTTCCAGGATCGAGTTGGCAAAGCGCAGGATCAGGGTGTTTTGCACGGTTTCCTTGGCCAGGTAATGATCGATACGGAATATCTGTTCCTCATTGAAGTGGACGTGCAGGATGTTGTTGAGTTCGACGGCGGAGTCCAGGTCCCGGCCAAATGGTTTTTCAACGATAATCCTGGACCAGCCGCCTGCCTCCTCGTCGGCCAGGCCCACGCTGCCAAGCAGGGTGCCGATAACCGGGTACAGGGCGGGCGGGACGGCCAGGTCAAACATACGGTTGCCGCCGGTCTTTTTCTGTTGATCAAGATCCCGGAGGAATGCGGCCAGAATCTGAAAGGAGTCGCGCTCATAGGTGACCGGGTGATAGTACAGGTTTTCGGCAAAATCGGCCCAGCTGTTTCGGTCAATCTCCTGGTCGCTCATCCGTTCAAGCAGGTGTTGCCTGAATCCTTCGCTGGTCATCCTGGAGCGGCTGCATCCGACAATGGAAAAGGCAGACGGCATCCTGCCCCGGGTATACATGGCAAACAGGGCCGGGATGAGTTTGCGGCTGGTCAGATCGCCGGAGGCGCCAAAGATCACGATAGTACATGGGTCTGGGGTGCCGTGATTCCTTCTGCTGCCGGTATCGCGGGCTGTCATATTTACTTCCCGGTGGATGGTTTGACGGCGTGGCCGCCGAACTCACGGCGCAGGGCAGCCAGGACCCGGTTGGAAAAGCTGTTTTCGTCCCGTGACTGAAACCGGGCAAACAGCGAATGAGTTATAACCGGTGCGGCAACCCGGCTCTCTATGGCCTGCTCAACTGTCCAGCGTCCTTCACCCGAGTCGTCGACATACCCGGCAATTTCGTCGAGGCGGGGATCGTTGCCAAAGGCGTTTTCCAGCAGTTCCAGCAGCCAGGAGCGGATAACACTGCCCTGGTTCCAGAGGTGGGCGATCTGCTGGTAGTCAAAGTGTTCGCCGTAGGGCGAGGCTTCCAGGAGAGCAAACCCCTCGCCATAGGCCTGCATCATGCCGTATTCTATGCCGTTGTGGATCATCTTGACAAAGTGACCGGCGCCGGACGGCCCGCAGTACAGGAGGCCGTCCGGCGGGGCCAGGCTTTTGAAAACGGGTTCCAGGTACTCAAAGATTTTTCTGTCCCCTCCCACCATGGTGCAGTAGCCGATCTGCAAACCCCAGATGCCGCCGCTGACCCCGGCGTCCATGTAATGGATTGATCGGGCCGCCAGGGCTTCGGAGCGCCGGATGTCGTCGGTGTAGCGGCTGTTGCCGCCCTCGATGATGATGTCACCGGGCTGAAGGAGCTGGGTCAGTCTGTCAATATGGTCATCAACGACCCGGCCGGCAGGCAGCATGATCCAGATGACCCGCGGCGCCTGCAGTTGTCCAGCCAGTTCTTCGATTGAGGCAGCGCCTGCCGCTCCTTCGCCGGCAATCTCTCTCACCTTGTCCTGGCTGCGGTTGTAGGCAACAACGTCATGCCCGTCCTGCAAGAGACGCCGGACCATGTTCATGCCCATGCGGCCCAGGCCTATCATTCCAATTTGCATGTTTTCACCTGTGGGATGTATTTGCGGGCGTCACCCGGTATGGTTTCTGGTTATCTTGTGCCCTCAGGGTAACGCAGGAGCGGGGCAATGTACACTATATTTTAGGTGGGTCGCGCCGGTCATGTTTCTGAAAAAAACAGGTCTGCCCGGTCCTATAACTGTTGAAACATGAGGGAAACAGCAGTACAAACTATGTTCGTGCCGGTATCGCAAAAAGTCGCCGACCGCGGTGTTGCGGAAAATATTTACGTCACGGAAGCAAGAGATCATTTTGACTGGACAACCATTGTACCTCAAACATTTCCAGCTCACGCGGGAACCCTTCAGTCAGATACCGGACCCTGATGTGTTTTTTGCCGGGGCCGGCCGGGCTGAGGTGTTGCGGAGCCTTCTGGACGATCTGGCCGCGGGCAAACCGCTGGTCAAGTTGACCGGCAGTGAGGGGACGGGCAAGAGCCTGTTATGCCTGATGCTGGCACGGAAACTGTCCCGGACGCCCTGTGACCTGGTCTTTCTGGATCATCCGGTGGGTTCGTTTGAGGACCTCTTGCGGCAGGTCTGTACGGTTCTGGGTGCGGAAACGGACAGTGAGGAGGCTGTACCCGGGAGCTGCCTGGCTCTGTTTAAAAAACAGCTGCAGGAGCGGGGGGAAGCCGGCCGCAGGGTAATCCTGATTATAGACGAGGCCGAGAAGCTGTTTCTTGCGACCCTGGAGCGCCTTGTCCGTCTCGTCTGTGATACGGATGAGGGCGATGTGCTGCGCATCCTTCTGTCCGGTCGGCCTGATCTTGAGAAGAATATTGATCAACTGGTCATCTATTGCTCAAATGTTGATGTCCATGCCCGGTATGTCCTGGAGCCCCTGACCAGAGCCGAGTCCGGGGAGTATATCCACTACCGGCTGCGGGCTGCCGGGGCACTGGGGGACACATGCCTGGCAATGTTTGACCGGGAGGCGCTTTCGTACATCTATCAGGGTGCCGTAGGCAACATCCGCCTGATCAACAGGATTGCGGAAAAGGGCCTGAAGCTGGCCTGTGAGGCCGGTAAATTCAGGGTTGAGGCCGGCCTGTTTGAGCCTGCGCCTCCGCCTGGTGGCAACATTGCTGAACGTTTGGCCCGGACAGCCGAAGAGTTGAACCGGTACCGGTTGTGGCTGGGTAGCGGGGTGTTTGCTCTCCTTGTCCTGGTTCTGTTCCTGCTGTGGCCTGAACAGAACCGGATCAATCCGCCGGAGCCGGTCGCGGAGCAGGTGGATGCCGCCAATGAGAAACGGACGCCCGCTCCTCCTTTTGATGTTGCGCTCACATCGGTGCCGGGACCATCAGGCACGCAACTTCCCGGGGAAGATGCTCCCGGAAGTGATGGGAAACAGGAAGGTTTCCCGCAAATCCCGGCGGAGTTGTCTGAGGTCCCTGCTCCGGAGCCTTTTGTACACGAAGAACAGGCCCTGGTGTCGAAGTCTCCTCTGTTTGAAGTTTCCGGGCCGGTGGCGGCTGACGCGGAACCCGTACCGCCTGCAGCCGTTGCAGAGAAAGACGACCGGAAGCATGTTCCGGCCGGAGGTGGTGTGGAGGTGGTGCCGGAGTCGCCTGAAGAACTTGCGGCGGATGAGCCGGAAGTCCCGCTCCCGGTTCAGGCTGAGCAGGTTCGGGAAGAGCCGGAACCAGGGGTTGTCGTGCTGCTGCCGGAGGCCAGGAAGAAGAGAAAGCCTGAGCCCATGGCAGACCTGGCTGTCCGGGAAAGCGGCATCCGCGACGGGGATCAGATTTTTGCGGAGCGGATGCGGGCCAGCTCAAGCTGGCTGGCCTGGGCCTACCGCGGCGGGTATACGATTCAGCTCATGGTTCTGGCCTCGGAAGATGCCGAGGAGAGCCTGAAGGCGCTGCTGGTCACGGATGACTATTATGCCTGCAGGGACAAGCTGTATATTCTGCGCAAGGCGGCCTCGCCGACTCTGCTGCTGTTTTACGGGTTGTTCGACACCATTGAGGAGGCCCGGCAGGCCCGGGACAGCCTGCCGCTTTTTTTGCGCCGGAACCGGCCCTATGCGCTAACCATTAACGAGGCCCTGAAGAAGACCGATATGTAGGTTTGTCGGCAGGGCAGGGGCGGGATGGACATGTCAGGAACAGGTGACAAGTTTTTTTTTGACGGGCAGTGTTGCCGGGCCGCTGAATTTCTGCGGGCCGGCGCCTCGGTCATCGTTCTGACCGGAGCCGGGGCAAGCACGGAGAGCGGTATCCCTGACTTCCGGAGCCGGGGCGGGCTCTGGTCCCGCTTTGATCCCATGGAATACGCCACTCTGGGCGCTTTCCGTCGTGATCCGGTCAAGGTCTGGTCCATGCTTGGCGAGTTGCTTGACATTGTCGATGCCCGGCCTAATGCCGGGCATCGCGCCCTGGCAGCCATGGAGGCACAGGGCCGGTTGCGCGGCATTATTACCCAGAATATCGACGGGCTGCATCAGAAGGCGGGCTCCCGGGAGGTGGTGGAGTTCCATGGTTCCCTGGCCACTTTTTCCTGCCTGTCCTGTGGGGCGGGCTATGACCTGGAGCAGGTCAGGGGGATGAACCGTCCGCCCCGCTGTGGTTGCGGGGACGTCCTGAAGCCTGATATTGTCTTTTTTGACGAGGCGATTCCGCCCCTGGCCCTGGCCCGGACAGATGAACTGATTGCCTCGGCCGATGTGTTGCTTGTGGCCGGTACCTCCTGCCGGGTTGCGCCCGCCTCGTTGATTCCGGAGCGGGTCAAGGCCGGGGGAGGCACAGTGATCGAACTGAACCTGGAACCGGCCCTGGGAACCCTGGCTGACAGTACCCTGCAGGGCGGTTTTGGCATGACCATGACCCGTCTGGCAGCGGCGGCAGGGTGTCCGGTGGGAACGGAGTAGAGGCGGGGCTCTGGAAAGTCATGATCCTGACCCTGACCACAATTTTTGTCTCCTCCTTTATTATTGCCCTGTCCGGAGCCCTGATGCCCGGGCCCCTGCTGACCGTGACCGTGAGTGAAAGCACCCGGCGCGGCGCCGTGGCCGGGCCTATGATGATCCTGGGGCACGGTATTCTGGAACTGGCCCTGATCATTGCCCTGCTGGCGGGGTTGGCCCCTCTTCTTAATCGTGACGATGTGTTTGTCGTGATCGCCCTTGCCGGTGGCGCCATTCTGCTGTGGATGGCCCTGTCCATGTTCAAAAGCCTGCCCCGGCTGCGGCTCAGCCTGGAGAGCGGGAGTGAAAAAAAGCAGAACCTGGTCCTGGCCGGAATTCTCTTCAGCCTGGCCAATCCCTACTGGCTTATCTGGTGGGCTTCCATCGGGCTCGGCTATATTCTCCACTCGGTCAAGTTCGGTCTGCCGGGCATGGCTGCTTTTTTCAGCGGTCATATTCTGGCCGATCTGGCCTGGTACGCGTTTGTCTCGTTCGGTATCGCCCGGGGGCGTGATTACCTCAGCGACAAGACCTATCGCGGCCTGATCGGCTGCTGCGCTTCGTTCCTCATGCTTTTTTCATGCTATTTCTTCTGGAGCGGCCTGGACCGGTTGATTTAGCCGGGTCGGCCCGGCAGGGTGCCGACAGAGGCCTGCACGTCCAAGCCGAGCTGTTCCCGCAACCACCTGTATCCGTCCCGGATGCTCTTGCCAAGAGCTACGTCCCGCACTTTTCGTAAACCGAGATGCCGGGCCACTTCCTCTTCATGGCCCTGGTACAGGGGACGGAGCCGGAACAGGGTCTGGTGACCCCTTTGTCCTTTTTGTCTGTCCGTTATGATAACCGGTGACAGGGTTCCGGTTCCCACATCGCACTGGGCGCAATTTCGAGGCATTATACATTCCCGCGCCGGCAAAATAAGCCAGGGGCGGTAGCGGAAGACAAGGCGGCTGTCCTTGCGGGTGATGCTTCCGTAACTCAAGGCCGGAATATGCAGCCGGGCTGAGCCGCCAAAGGCACGGACACCCCCGGTGACCTCTTTGAGTTTTCGGGCTCTTTGAAAAAGCAGGTCGGCAGAGAAAATGGTGCCGAAGATAACAAAGCGGAACGAGCGGGCAAAGAGAAACAGACTGGCCAGGATGACGAAAACGGACACCGCAAGACCCAGGTAGGGATGGATGAGGCCGGCCCCGAGCAGTATGGCGATCAGGGCGTTTTTGCAGGCTGTCAGGACCAGGTCGAGCCAGGAGGATGGGCTCAGGAAGATGAGGAAGTTGAATGACTGGCCTACCACCCAGACCAGCCAGAAGATAACGGTCAGGACCAGGGAAAGAAAAAATACCTCGGGCGCGCCCGAGGCAGCGGTTGCAATGTTGACGGATTCTGCGGCCCGGGCGGTCGCGGGAAAGGAAAGGGGCGCGGCGAATCCGTCGCCCTGCGTCAACCACTTCTCCGTCACCGCGGAGAGGATAACCAGGATACCCAGCACGGCTGACACGTTTTTCTCAAGCAGTGTCTCCATGGCGTCAAGGGGCATGACCAGGATCTTGGGCAGGGCAACCTTGGAAGTATCCTTGAGGATGATGCCCAGGAGCACGACAAGTAGCGGCCCCCAGAAGGCAGGCTGGGCGTGCCAGGGCAGGCCGCCGCGATCCGCTTCCCGCGTCGTGTAAAAGGTGTAGGCGCCCAGGACCGAGATGCCGAGGATCGGTGAGACGGCAACACCGGTCACCCGGGAAATCTCCCCGGCTATGACCTCACCGCTCATGAGAAGCTGATTGGCCGCTCCGCGCGTGGGGGCGGGTGGGACGGTCCTGTCCGCATGCGCCGCTGCGGCGCGGCAGAGCAGGAGCAGGATGGTGAGCAGGAATATCTGTTTTCGCATCACGGGTGTTGGTGACAGGAGTGCCCCCTCGTGTTGAGCGGGAGGAGTATTCCTGAATCCGTGACGAAAATTTGTTTGTGTCTTTGGCAACTAACGTATTGTATTGAAAAAGTGAAATATTAGTTCACCCATTCAACCAGACGGGTTCTCACCCGGCTCCGCCCCTCAGAGCGCCCGCCCGCGGCAGATCTGAAAACGATCAGACCATGGGGCACAGGTCACTATAGCCCCATGGTCCAATCACGTTCATCTGCACCACGGGTGAACGCTCACGGATTCAGGGTATTGTCAGCTGAGAATATTGTACGGGGTGGGGGAGGTGCAGGCAAGGAAAAACTCCCTGCGCCGGGGGCGGGTCAAAGAAAAAGGGGTTGCAGATGTCCGCAACCCCTTGTGTTTCTGGTGGAGCTAAGCGGGATCGAACCGCTGACCTCTTGAATGCCATTCAAGCGCTCTCCCAGCTGAGCTATAGCCCCTAATCCCGGAATGACCAGGTCGACTGGTATGTGTTCCGTCGACAGGCAGAAGTTCAGATACCACTCTTGCCGCTTCCCTGTCAAGGATATTCAGATTTTTTTTTCTCATCCGGGATTGAGTAGGCGTTGCCAATTTCATGTAAAGCAGGTAAGATACCTTATTTGGCTCTGGGCGGGATGGAATGTTGGCCCGGGGCCGATTTTCCTCAATCGTTGATGAATTCGTAAACAGGCGCAGGTACAGGCCGGGCACTACGATAAATCAACAGGTTACAGTGAATATCCGTCGGGTTCGGGGCTTTTCTTCGAATCCGACAATCGTTGACTTTTTCTCATGGGTGATTCCGGATGTTTTCTCCGTTTAACTTTCTGTTCGGCTGGATGTCAAATGACCTGGCCGTTGATCTCGGAACCGCGAATACCGTTCTTTATGTCAAGGGCAAGGGGATCGTGCTCCGGGAGCCCTCCGTTGTTGCCGTTCGTCAGGACGCGCGCGGCAGTCGCGTTCTGGCCGTGGGCAGGGAGGCTAAGGAGATGCTTGGCAAGACTCCCGGTAATATTGCGGCCATCCGCCCCATGAAGGATGGAGTTATCGCTGATTTTGAGGTGACAGAGGCCATGCTGCGCTACTTTATCAACAAGGTGCACAACCGGCGTACCCTGGTCCACCCCAGGATCATTATTTCCGTGCCTTCCGGCATTACCCAGGTTGAGAAAAGAGCTGTTCGCGAATCAGCCGAGTCGGCCGGGGCCCGCGAGGTATATCTTATTGAGGAGCCCATGGCCGCCGCCATAGGGGCCGACCTGCCTATTACCGAGCCCACCGCCAACATGATAGTCGATATCGGCGGCGGCACCACCGAGGTTGCCATCATCTCTCTGGCCGGTATTGTCTATGCAAAGTCTGTCCGGGTTGCCGGTGACAAGATGGACCAGGCCATCCTGCAGTACATCAAGCGTAAGCATAATCTGGCCATTGGCGAACGGACGGCAGAGTTGATCAAGACGACCATCGGCAATGTCCAGCCCGAGGAACCGTTCGAGACCATGGATATCAAGGGACGGGACCTGGTTTCCGGCGTGCCCAAGACCTTGACCATCTCGTCCAAGGAGATTCAGGCGGCCATAGCCGAGCAGGTCGACGTGATCGTCGACGCGGTGCGGGTGGCCCTTGAATCGACCCCGCCGGAGTTGTCCGCCGATATCGTTGACCAGGGTATTGTCCTCACCGGTGGCGGCGCGCTGCTGAAAAACCTGGACAACCTGCTCAGGGACGAGACCGGCATGCCGATTATTGTTGCTGATGATCCGCTATCTTCGGTTGTGCTCGGCTCAGGCAGTGCGCTGGACAATATTGAGATCCTCAAAGAAATCGCCATTGACTGACGCCTGATCCCCATCATGAGAAAAAGGGGCGCCGGCAATAAACAGGGCAACGGTCACAGGACGCTTCGTATTGTCCTGCTCTCCGCTGTTTTGCTTACCCTGACTTTGATCTTCCTGGTTTCCACCCTGGGCGGCCGAAAATTCGGCACAGTTCACAAGCTGGTGCTGGAGCTGACCGGCCCGGCCCAGTCCGCCCTCTCCAGCGTGACCGAGTACGTCAAGTATCTGCAGAAGGATTACATCGCCCTGGTGGAGGTCCGGGAAGAGAACAGGAGACTTTGGCGTGAACTGCAGGAGTGTCGCGAGACAGCGAACAGGAACCGCGAGGCCCTGGCCGTCAATACCAGATTGCGCAAGCTGCTCGCCTTCAGGGAGTCGGCCAACCTGCCCATGCAGGCTGCCCGGATTATCGGTAAGGACCCCTCGCTCTGGTTCAGGACCGTGATTGTTGACCGTGGCTCAAACGACGGCATAGTCAAGGGGTTACCGGTGGTCAACGGCGACGGTATAGTCGGTCAGGTGTACACGGTCTCTCCCAACTATTCCAAGATTCTGCTGGCCATCTCTCCCAGCAGCGCTATTGACGTGTTGCTCCAGAAATCCCGGGTCCGGGGGATCCTGAAAGGGACGGGAACACTGTCTTACAAGCTTGAGTATGTCCTGAAAACCGTTGATGTCCAGGAGGGGGATCACGTGGTTACGGCAGGTTACGGCGGTTTTTTTCCAACGGGAATGCCTGTCGGGGTAGTTTCGAAGGTGATCAGGAAGAGACGGGGCATGTTTCTGGAAATAGAGGTGGCGCCGTCGGTTGATTTCCTGACCCTTGAAGATCTGCTGATAATTGAGCAGCAATCAGGAGCGCCCAGGTAGAATGATTGCGACCACTTGCAAGGTAGGGGGGGTATACATTTTTTCATTTTACCCTGTGAGTACTTGCGAATGATTATCCTGGTGTACACCTTGCTGGGTTTTTTGTTTGTTATCCTGCAGACAACTGTCTTCATGGTGCATCCGGTCTGGCCGGCCGCCCCTGACCTGTATTTCATTCTGGTGGCATACCTCGCCTACCGGGTCGATCTTCTTCGGGGGCTTGTTGTTCTGTTTCCGGTCAGTTGGGCCATGGACGCTTTTTCCGGCCTCATGATCGGGACCTATCCTTTAATCTGCTTTCTGGCCTTTGTTCTGCTCAAGATTATGGATGCCAGGGTGCCGGTGCGGGAATCCCTGTACCAGGTGCCCCTGATCGGGGCTTGTTACCTGGTTGTGTCCCGGCTCGTCTATTTTTTTTTCTCCCTGTTTTCTCCTGATGCCCTTGCGTCCTGGTCCTGGCCCCTGATGCTGCTCAGGGCTACTCTGCTGGTCCTCCTTGCCTGGCCGTTGTTCCGGTTTCTGGAGTTCATCAACAAGCGGCTGCAGGGGAAACTTGTTCCCCTTGCAGTGCTGCGGGTCCGGACCGGCAACCGGTATCGTTCAAGGGAGGACCGGCCGTGAAAAATTTCCGAAGACGCCGCGGCCGCAAGGACAGGCGCGTCCCGTCGCCGGTTCTGGAACCGGACGTCAGGATGACCAAGATAACAGCCCGTAACGACGCGGAACTTGACTATTTGAAAAAAAGAGCGCTTATTGCCTCGGTTGTCTTGATCTCGTTTTTTGCCGTCCTGGTCGCCAGGCTCTGGTATCTGCAGATCCGGGAAGGGGAG
>JAJRTB010000026.1 GCA_024278495.1 Deltaproteobacteria bacterium | reverse complement strand
CCACAAGAAAGGCATGGCCTGTATCGACTGCCACACCCGGGACGAGATCATGGGCGACGGCACCAGCTACGCCCACTATGAAGAGGCCCTGGAAATCAGCTGCGAGATGTGCCACAGCGACCAACCCGGCATCACCCGCAAGAACAAAAAGGTCACAAATATTGTCCGCCGGGGCGACACCTTTATCCAGATCGGCAAAATCGACGCGCAAGAATGGCCCCTGAAGCTCCCCAAAACAGAGAGTTGCGCCTATCCGGGTCATAAACGGTTGACCTGCGAAGCCTGCCACTCCACCTGGGTGCCGCAGTGTTACGGCTGTCATGCCAAGCGCGATGCCCGGGAGACCCACCTGGACAAGCTCACCCTGGAGGAGACGCCGGGCTGGTGGGAGGAGGGGCGCTCCTATATCCGCTATGAAAAACCCATGCTCGGCGTCTGGGCGGACGAGATCGTCATCGTTACCCCGGGCTGCCAGGACGTGGTCACCCTGATCGACGAAAACGGTGAAATCAGCGGCGACTTCAACCGCTTCACCATGGCCGCCATCAACCCGCACACCACCCAGAAAAAGGGGAGAAGCTGCGCCGACTGCCATGCCGAACCCAAGACCGTGGGGTTGGGCGAGGGCACCGTCACCATCAAAAACGGCAAATGGGAATTCCGCCCCATTGACCAGGGCGTGGACACGGCCTCAGGCCGCACCGTGGGCCTGGACACCTTTGTCACCATCGACGGCAAGCCGCTCCAGCACGGCTCCCGCAAAGACCTGCGCCCCTTCAACGGCGAGGAACTGCGCCGGATATTACGGATCGGCCTCTGCCTGGACTGCCACCCGGAGATCACCGATCCGGCCTACCGGGACTACGATCCCGGACGGCCCTGCCCCAACTTCCGGGAACCATAAAATTCACATCACTTTGATATTGCGAAAAACGGCGGAACAAGGTACAGCGTTCAAAAATACATGCTGCACTCAAAAACGAACCATTAACAAAGAACAGTGAAGGAACCGTCAAATGTCTGAAAGAATCACACTTGCCGACCGGGTCACCCGGATCGCCCCGTCCCCGACCCTGGCGGTCAATGCCAAGGCCAAGGCCCTCAAGGCGGCCGGGGCTGATATCCTGAATTTCAGCGTGGGCGAGCCCGACTTTGACACGCCCGCCCATGTCTGCGAGGCAGGGAAAAAGGCAATTGACGACGGCCATACCCGCTACACCGCCGTGCCGGGCATCCCGGAGCTGCGCGAGGCGATCTGCGCCCGTTTCAAAACCGACCACGGCTGGGACTATGATCCGGACCAGATCCAGGTCTGCTGCGGCGGCAAACACGGTCTCTACAACATCTTCCAGGCGGTGCTCAACCCGGGTGACGAGGTCCTGGTCCCTGCGCCCTACTGGGTCTCCTACCCGCCCATGGTGCAACTGGCCGGCGGCGTGCCAGTCATCGTCCCTCTGGCCGAGGAGGACGACTTTGATCTCAACCCGGATATCCTGGCTGACTACGCCACTGACAAAACCAGGATCATCATGATCAACAGCCCCTCAAACCCCACCGGTTCGCTCTTCTCAACCCGGGCCCTGGATGCCATCGGCAAGATGGCTCTGGAGCGGGGCTGGCTGGTCATCACCGATGACATCTATGAGACCATCACCTACCAGGACGAACAGTTGCCCCATATCCTGGACGTGGATGAACGGCTCAGGGAGCAGACCATTGTCTTGAACGGCGTGTCCAAGTCGTTTGCCATGACCGGCTGGCGGATCGGTTACGCAGCTGGACCTGAGCATATCATCAAGGCCATGAACAAGATCCAGAGCCAGTCCACCTCCAATCCGTGCGCTCCGGCTCAGTACGCGGCTCTGGCCGCCGTGACCGGGCCCCAGGATTTTCCGGGCACCATGCAGGAGGCCTTCCTGCCCCGGCGCGATTTTTTTGTTGATGATCTGCGCGCAATCGAAGGTGTTACCTGTGTCAACCCGGGCGGCGCCTTTTACGTCTTTCCCAACTTTTCCGCCTATTACGGCCGCTCCTTTAACGGCAAGACCATCAACGATTCAGTGGCCCTGGCCGACTATTTCCTCGACGAGGCCAAAGTGGCCAGCGTGCCGGGCTCGGCCTTCGGGGCCGATGATTTTGTCCGTTTCTCCTTTGCCACCTCCATGGAGGTAATCAGGGAGGGCATGAAGCGGATCAGGGACGCCCTGGCCCGGCTGGATTGATTTTTGCTCTGTCGTCAGCCCCCTGTCAATCCCGGCGGGAAGAATGTATTTCAGCGCGACAAAAGATAAAAGAGAACCAACCACTACAATGTGGTAAGGCCTTGAAAAAAAATGAATAACGGCTCAATTCCGGTTGACAAGGAGTTAACCGTTTCGGTAAGGTAACCCCAATTTTGGCAGTCTTTTCCGCCAAGTCCTTTTAATAAGGAGAGGCAGCATGGATCAGCAGACTCTGACGAATATTATCTATGTCGCAATCTTTCTGATCGGAGCCCTGCTGTTCGGGATCGGCCCCATCATCATCGTCAGGCTTCTCAGCCCATCCTCCCACACCCGTAACATCAACGACAAAACCGGCCAGTTCATCGAGTGCGGCATGGAGCCCATCGGCGACGCCTGGATCCGCTTCGGGATCGTCTACTACCTGTACGCCCTGATCTTCCTGGCCTTTGACGTGGATGTCCTGTTTTTATTTCCCGTGGCCGTAGCCTATAACAGCCCAGAATTTGCTGTTCGGGACCTGGTCGAGCTGGTTATCTTTGTCGGCATCATCTCCCTGGCCATACTCTATGCCTGGGTGAAAGGAGTGTTCAAGTGGGAACGGAGAAAGTACCTTCATCAGTAGTCCAGTTTGCCGCGCTCGACAAACTGCTCGCCCTCGGCCGGGCCAACTCGCTGTGGCCGATGACCTTCGGCCTGGCCTGCTGCGCCATCGAGATGATGGCCGCCGGCGCCGCGCGTTTTGATCTGGCCCGTTTCGGGGCCGAGGTCTTCCGGCCCTCGCCCCGTCAGTCCGACGTCATGATCGTGGCCGGCACCATCACCAAAAAGATGGCCCCGGCTGTCCAAACCCTGTATGACCAGATGCCCGAGCCCAAATGGGTCATAGCCATGGGCAACTGCGCCATCTCCGGCGGCCCCTTCAAGTGCAAGAACAACTACTCGGTTGTCGAGGGCGCCGACCAGTTCCTGCCCGTGGATGTCTACATTCCCGGCTGTCCGCCCCGGCCCGAGGCCCTGATCGAGGGTATCCTGGTCCTGGAAGAAAAGATCACCGGCAAGCGCCGATGGCCCCGAGTTGAACCAACCTGAACAGGGCAGAGAGATGAGCATTATACGTGAAACAAAGTGGGCTCTGCTCGAGCTGTTCCCGGAGCAGAAGGCAACGGAAGCCGAGGCGGAGCAAGCCGCCCGGGACAAAATCCTGGCCGAGGCCCGGGCGGCAGCGGAAGCCGAGGCACAGGCTGATGCAGAAGACGCGACCGAGACCGGCCGGACTGCCGAAGGCGATGCCGCGGCAGCACAGGGGAAAAAGAAAAAGACGCTCCTGGACAAGGTTGCCGAAGAAATGGCGGCCATTGACCTGGTTGCCGCAAAAGAGGGAAGGCTGGGCAGTTCCGTGTCTGAAACGGAGCAGAAGGCGGAAACAGATACTGAAGCGGAAGCCGTTGCAACAGGGCCGGAAAGTGATGATCCACCCGTCTCCCTCGAACCGGAAGGCGAGCGGCCCCACGGCGTGCTGGTTCGCGACTACGCAAAGGCCGGCATCCACATCGACGTATTCTGCGCCCCGGCCATGGTGGCGGACGCGGCCCGCATCCTCAACGAAGCCGGTTTTACCCTGGAGGCCGTTACCGGGGTGGACTGGATCAAGGAGGAACAGATGGAAGTGGTCTACGACTACAGCCGCACCGACGGACCGCTCTGCCGGGTGGCGGTCCGGACCCGGGTCCCCCGCTCCGAGCCCGAGGTGCCGACAATTTCTGAAATCTATCCCGGGGCCAACTGGCACGAGCGCGAGACCCATGAATTTTTCGGCATCCGTTTTCAGGGGCACCCCAATCTGGTGCCCCTGCTCCTGCCCGAGGACGCCGACTTTCATCCACTCCTAAAGGACTTTCAGCCATGACCGTGCCGATTCAGTGCGCCCCGGACGAAACCTTTGTCCTCAATCTCGGTCCCCAGCATCCGGCCACCCACGGAGTGCTGCGGGTCAAGCTGACCATGGACGGCGAATACATCGTCAAGGCGGAGCCGGTGCTCGGCTACATCCACCGCATGCACGAAAAGATGGCCGAGGACGGCACCTTTGCCCAGTACATGCCCAACACGCCGCGGATGGATTACCTCTCGGCCCTCTCCTACAACCAGGGCTATGTCATGGCCGTGGAACGGGCCGCCGGCATCGAGGTGCCGGAACGGGCCGAATACATCCGGACCATCACCGTGGAGCTGAACCGGATCTCCAGCCACCTGCTCTGGTTCGGCGCCTTTGTCCTGGACCTCGGCGGTTTCACCCCCCTGCTCTACGCCTTTGACGACCGCGAACAGATCCTCGATCTGCTGGAGCATGTGACCGGCTCCCGCCTCACCTACTGCTACTACCGGTTCGGCGGGGTCTACAACGATATCGACGACGAATTCATCACCGGCACCCGTGAATTTATCAAACGTCTCCGCTCCCGGTTGCCGTCCCTGTACCACGACCTGGTGACCGGCAACATCATCCTGATAAAACGGCTGAAAGACATCGGCTTCATAGACGCGGACATGTGCCGCCGCTACGGCGCCACCGGCCCGGTCCTGCGCGGCGCAGGTGTCGAATTCGACATCCGCAGGAATGAACCCTACTCCGTCTATCCGGAGCTGGACTTTGACATCCCCTGCTACCCGGAGGGCGACTCCATGGCCCGTTACATGGTGCGGATGGACGAGATCGAACAGTCGCTGCGCATCATCGAGCAGGCCCTGGACAAGCTGCCCGACGGACCGGTGCAGGCCAAGGTGCCCAAAGTTCTGAAACCCGCGGCCGGCGACTGCTACACCGTTGTCGAGGCCGCCCGGGGCACCTTCGGCTGCCGCCTGGTCTGTGACGGCACCAAGAACCCCTACCGGCTGAAACTCCGGTCGCCCACCTACTCCAACTTAAGCCTGTTCGGCGAGGTCGCCGAAGGCATGTTACTGGCCGATGCCCTGGCTGTCATGGGCAGCCTGGACCTGGTCATTCCTGAGATCGACAGATAAAGGAAGAACATATGGACACGAGCATCTGGCAACCGATCCTCTACCTCATCGGCATCATGGCCTTTGCCGGGCTCAATGCCGCCTACCTGGGCTGGTGCGAGCGAAAGGGCGCCGGTCATGTCCAGCGCCGGATCGGCCCCAAGGAGGTCGGCCCCTATGGGTTGCTCCAGCCCCTGGCCGACGGCATCAAGCTGATGACCAAGCAGCTGCTGGTCCCCCAGGGCGTGGACGGCATCCTCTTCCGGGTGGCGCCGATCCTGGCCATGATCCCGGCCATCACCTCCATGGTGGCCATCCCCTTCTCACCGAATATCCAGGCCCGCTCCATTGACCTGTCGGTCCTCCTGATCTTTGCCCTGGCCTCCATCGGCATGATGGCGGTTCTGATCGGCGGCTGGGCGTCCAACAACAAGTATGCCATGATCTCAGCCACCCGCGCGGTCTCCCAGAACATCGCCTACGAGATCCCCATGCTGATCATGGTCATTACCGTGGTCATGATGACCGGCTCCATGAACCTGGAAGATATCGCCGCGAAACAGCAGGGCGGCTTCTGGAACTGGAACATCTTCCCGGTGGCCGGCGAGTCCGTGGCCCAGGCCCTGATCATGCCGGTGGCCTTTCTGATCTTCTTTATCTGCTCCATTGCCGAAACCAACCGGGCACCCTTTGACATGGCCGAGGCCGAGAGCGAGCTGATCGCCGGCCACATGACCGAGTACGGCTCCATGGGCTTCGGTCTCTTCATGATGGGTGAGTACCTGAACATTGTGGTGGGCGCCTGCCTGACCACCATTCTCTTCCTGGGCGGCTGGGACTGCCCCCTTGGCCTGCTGCCCGGGGTCTGGTGGTTCCTGCTCAAGATCTATATCCTGATCTTCACCTTTATCTGGATCCGCTGGACCTATCCGCGCACCCAGATCTACAAACTGCTCAACCTGTCCTGGAAGGTGCTGATCCCCTTTTCCCTGGGCATCCTCCTGTTGACCGCAATATTCATCAAGGTTGAAGGATTTCTGATATGAACGAGTACTGGAACGACATTTTCGGCGGGGCCAAAAGCCTGGCCGTCGGCCTCAACATCACGGCCCGTGAATTCTTCAAGCCGGTGGTCACCGAACAGTACCCCCATTTCGTGCCCAGGATGACAAAGCGGTTCCGGGGCCATATCGAGCTGATCCCAAATGAAAAGACAGGCGCCCCCAACTGCGTTGTCTGCGGCATGTGCCAGCGAGCCTGCCCCTCGGGCTGTATCTCGCTTGCCGGTGAAAAACCGGAAGGCGCCAAGAAAAAGGTGCTGACCAGATATGTCCTCGACTTTACCACCTGCAGTCTCTGCGGCTCCTGCGTGGAGAGCTGCAAGTTCAACGCCATCCGGTTTTCCAGGGATTACAACCTGGCCGGCACCAATAAGGACGACTTCGTCTTTGACCTTCTCAAACGACTGGAGGACAAGAGCTGATGGAATCCGTTATCTGCCTGCCGGCAGCGAATCCATCCCTCTTCAGTGCCGAGGGATTTGTCGGCCTCATTTTTCTGCTCACCATCGGCATCATCATCTTCGGCGCCGCGGTGGCGACCACCTCCCGGCGGCTGGTGCGCTGCGTGGCGGGGCTTGCCATCTGCTTCACCGGCGTGGCCGGCATCTACTACTTTCTCATGAGCCCCTTTGTCGCCATGATGCAGATGCTGATTTACGTCGGCGCGGTAAGCATCCTGATCGCCTTTGCCGTGATGATGGCCGACCCGGAAGACCACCACGGCACGGCCCGGGCACCGGTCCTGGCCTCGCCGCTGGGCGCGGCCGTGGGCGCCATGCTGTTCGCGGCCCTGACGGGCATGGGCCTCAACACCGAATGGCAGGTCTTTGACCGCCGGGGCGGGGGCACAATCAAGGATGTGGGCGTCGCCTTTCTGACCGACTACTCCATGGTCTTTGAGCTGGTCTCAATCGTCCTGCTTGTCGCCATCATCGGAGCCCTGGTGCTGGCGCGCCGGGGGAGGAGCTGATCATGATCATACTCAATCTCTATAACTGCCTGGGAACCTACCTGGTGATCGCAGCCATGCTGTTTGGTTTCGGCATCTACGGCCTGGTGGCCCGCAAGACCCTCATCGGCATGCTGATCGCCTCGGAGCTGGTCCTGGCCGCCTCCTCCATCAACTTCATGGCCTTTAACCGCTTTCTGGCGCCGGATCCCACGGTGGGCCAGATTTTCACTCTGTTCATCATGGCCATTGCCGCGGCCGAGGCGGCCATCGCCGTCAGTATTGTTGTCGCCGTCTACCGCAACTACAAGAGCATCGATACTGAAGACCTGGTCGATCTGCAAGGGTAACCCGAGAGGACAGATATGGATCCTGTTTCCACAGCCACCAATATCATAGAAAACTCCAACCTGCTGCTGGCGGTCATAATTCCGCTCTTTGGCAGCCTGGTTGTCATGACCCTGAAGAACCATCCCAACCTCAGGGAGTTCGTCTCGTTCAGCGCGGCCATGCTCCTGCTCTCACTCGTCCTCTCCTTCATCCCGGCGATCAGGGCGGGCCAGACTCTGGTGTACCCGATCTTTCAGCTCCTGCCAGGGTTGTCGGTCACCCTGCGGGCAGACGCTTTCTCCATGATCTTTGCCATCGTGGCCTCGTCGCTCTGGACCATTGCGGTCTTCTACTCCATGGGCTACATGCGCGGCTCAAATGAGCATGCCCAGACCCGGTTCAACGCCTGTTTTGCCCTGGCCATCTTCGGCGCCATCGGCGTGGCCCTGTCGGACAACCTGTTCACCATGTACCTGTTCTACGAGATCGTCTCGGTCTGCACCTACCCGCTGGTGGCGCACCACCAGGACGAGGAGGGATATGCCGGGGCCAGGAAATACATCGTCTACCTGACCACCACGGCCAAGCTTTTCCTGCTGCCGGCCATGATTCTCATCTACGTGATGGCCGGAACCCTGGATTTCCCGCACAACATCTACACCGGCATCATCCCGGCTGACGCCAAGGACTGGATCGTGGTCATGCTCTATGTCTTCTGTATCTTCGGCTTTGCCAAGAACGGCGTCATGCCCTTTCACCACTGGCTGCCCGGCGCCATGGTGGCCCCGACCCCGGTCTCGGCCCTGCTCCATGCCGTGGCCGTGGTCAAGGTCGGTGTCTTCTGCACGACCCGCACCATGCTCTACGTCTTCGGCCTTGACACCATGAACATGCTGAACTTAGGCATTCCCACGGCCTACTTTGTCGGCTTCACCATTATCACGGCCTCGGTCATCGCCCTGACCAAGGACAATCTCAAGGCCCGGCTGGCCTACTCCACGGTCAGCCAGCTCTCCTACATCATCCTGGGCGTGGCCCTGCTGACCCCGCATGCCATCGAGGGCGGCCTGATCCATATCGTCAACCACGCCTTCTCCAAGATCACCCTCTTCTTCTGCGCCGGCGCCATCTATGTCGCGGCCCATAAGAAAAACATCTCGGAGATGAGCGGCCTGGGGAGGACCATGCCCTTTACCTTCGGCGCCTTTGCGGTGGCCTCCCTCTCCATGATAGGCGCCCCGCCGGTGGCCGGTTTTGTTTCCAAGTGGTACCTGCTGGTCGGCTCCATGGAGGCGCACCAGGTCGGCATTCTCCTGATCCTGATCGCCTCAACCGTGCTCAACGTGGCCTACTTCGCGCCGGTCACCTACAAGGCCTTTTTCGGCAAGCCGCCGGCCGGGGCGGCAGTGGGTATCAGGGAAGCGCCGCTCTCCATGCTGATCCCGATCCTGATAGCGGTGACCGTTTCGGTGATCATCGGTATTTATCCCAACTTCATGATGCAATTTGTCAAGGCGGTGACAGGATGAAAAACTTGATCGACTCCCTGCGCGACAGACTGAACGCGGTCACCCTGACCTGCTATATCGCCCTGGGCCTGATTCTGGCCTTCAGCCTGTACGTGGACACAAGCCACGCCCATACCTGGGTGGAGAAAAACATTCCCTTTTTCTGGTCCTTCTTCGCCTATGGCGCGGCCGCGACCATTATCGGTTTTGCCCGCTGGTTCGGCCACTCCGGCATCATGGCCAGGCCCGACTACTATGACGCTTCCCCGCGGTGCCGCTGCCAAAGCACCGGGGACCAGAAACCAGACGGACAGGCCTAGGCCGGGAGGACGACCATGACGACCAGCTTTACCCATCCCGCCCTGATCATGATTGTCGGCGCCCTGATCCTGCCCTTTGTGCGGGGCCCGCTGCGCAAGCCCTATCTCTTCCTGGTACCGCTGCTCGCCATGGGCGCCGTGATCAGCAACAGTGCGTTAAGCGGCGAGTTCGGCCTCTACCGGTTCATGGACTGGCAGCTCATCTTCGGCCGGGTGGACCGGCTCTCCACCGTCTTTGCCCTGATCATGGGACTCATGGCGATTATCGGCACCCTCTACGGCCTGCACGTGGACAACGCCAAGGAACACATGGCTGCATGGTTTTACGTGGCCGGGTCACTGGGCACCATCTATTGCGGCGATTACCTGAGCCTCTTCTTCTTCTGGGAGATGATGGCGTTCGCCTCCACCTTCCTGATCTGGTTCCGGAGGGGTGAACGCTCGCTGGCCGCCGGCTACCGGTACCTTATCATCCATACCATCGGCGGCATAATCCTCCTGGCCGGTATCATGCTGCGCTACCAGGCCGTGGGCGACATCGCCTTCAACCTGCTGGACGTGGCCCATCCCGAGCTCTACACCTGGCTGATCATGATCGGCTTCGGCCTTAACGCCGCCATCGTGCCCCTGCACTCCTGGCTGCCGGACGCCTATTCGGAAGGTTCGTTCAACGGCTCGGTCTTCATGTGCGCCTTTACCACCAAGACTGCGGTCTACACCCTGGCCCGCGGCTTTGCCGGCTTTGACATCCTGGTCCTGCTCGGGGTGGTCATGGCGCTGTACGGCGTGATTTACGCGGTCATGGAAAACGATATCCGCAAGCTCCTGGCCTGGTCCATTGTCAGCCAGGTGGGCTACATGGTGGCCGGGGTCGGCATCGGCACCGAGCTGGCCATCAACGGCACCGCCGCCCATGCCGTGGCCCATATCCTCTACAAGGGGCTGCTCTTCATGGGCACGGGCTCGGTGCTCTATATGACCGGCAAGACTAAATTTACCGAACTGGGCGGATTGTACAGAAAGATGCCCGCAACCATGGTCCTGACCATTGTCGGCTGCCTGTCCATCTCGGCGGCACCTTTTTTCGCCGCTTATGTCTCCAAACCGATGATCATCAGCGCCGCCTTTGAGACCCACCTGAACTGGGCGGCCTGGATCCTGATGTTCGCAGCCACCGGCACCTTCATGTACAACGGGCTCAAGCTGCCCTACTTCCTCTTTTTCGGGCCCAACAACTGCAGTGACGAGACCTGGAACAAGGCGGCCGATCCGACCTGGAACATGCAGATGGCCATGACAGCCGGCGCCGCGCTCTGTATTCTGGTCGGCTCGGCGCCGACCCTGCTCTACTCTCTGCTGCCTTACCCGGTGCCCTACCATCCGTACGGAGGCTATCACCTGGCCGAGACCCTGCAGATCCTGGGCTTCGGCGCCCTAGCATTTTTCATGCTCAAGCGTTACCTGGAACCCGAAGACGTTATCTGTCTTGACATGGACTGGCTCTACCGCAAGGCCGGCCGCGCCTTTGTCTGGATCGCCAGGAACCCCATCCAGTGGTTTGACACGGCCTGGGGGGAAGCCTACCGGGTGGTTGGCATGGGACCGCTCATGGTGATCTCCCGCTTCTGGAGCTGGTTTGACTGGCACGGCATCGACGGAGTGGTGGACGGCATTGCCCGCTGCGTCAGGGCAATGGGCGGCAGGGTCCGGACCCTGCAAAGCGACCAGATCCAGTACACTATCTACTTTTCCGCCACCTTTGCAGCGATACTGCTGATTGCGTATGCACTCTTTCAACTCTCATAAAGGGATCATAGGGAATGGATAACCTGATCATCAACCAGGGGTTTCCCCTGCTCAGCTTCCTGATTTTCTTCCCGCTGGCGGGAGCTGCGGTCATGCTCTTTTTCAGGGATGAATCGTTTGCCCGCTTCTGGACGCTTGCCATAACCACGATCACGGCCCTTGTCTCCATACCGCTCGTCACCGGCTTTGACACCACCACGGCCAGGTTTCAGTTTGTTGAGGCGCATGCGTGGATTCCCCGCTTCAATATCAGCTATATCCTCGGGATTGATGGTATATCCATCCTCCTGGTCATGATGACCACATTTATCATGCCGTTTTGCGTCCTGGCCTCCTGGCGCTACATCAAGACCCGGGTAACGCCGTTCATGGTCTGCCTGCTGATCATGGAGACCTCCATGCTCGGCGTGTTCATGGCGCTTGACTTTGTCCTCTTCTATATCCTCTGGGAGTTCATGCTGATTCCCATGTACCTGCTGATCGCCATCTGGGGCGGGCCGCGCAAGGTGTACGCCTCCATCAAGTTCTTTCTCTACACCCTGGCCGGCTCCATCCTCCTGCTGGTGGCAATCATCGCCCTCTACCTGCAGAACGGCAGCTTTTTCATCCCAGACATGATGTGGCAGAACTACTCCCAGACCTTCCAGATCCTGGTCTTCCTGGCATTTTTCCTGGCCTTTGCCATCAAGGTGCCGATGTTCCCGTTCCACACCTGGCTGCCGGCCGCCCATGTTGAAGCGCCCACCGCCGGTTCGGTTATCCTGGCCTCGATCCTGCTGAAGATGGGTACCTACGGCTTCCTGCGCTTCTGCCTGCCCATCACGCCGGACGCCACCTTTATCCTGGCCGAGCCCATCCTCTGGCTCTCCATCGCCGGTATCATCTACGGCGGCTTCACGGCCCTGGCCCAGAGCGACATGAAAAAGCTGATCGCCTACTCCAGCGTCGGCCACATGGGCTTTGTCACCTTAGGCATCTTCCTTCTCAACACCAGGGGCATGGAAGGGGCCATCATGCAGATGATCAATCACGGCGTCACCACCGGCGCCCTGTTTCTCTGCGTGGGCATGATCTATGAACGAACCCACAGCCGGGAACTGAGCGTGGCCGCGGGCGTGGGCAGGTACATGCCCTGGTACGTGACCTTTCTGGTCTTTTTCTCGCTCTCCTCGTTCGGTTTTCCCGGCACCAACTCATTTATCGGTGAATTCCTGGTCCTGGCCGGCGCCTTTGACGTGAACGTCACCCTGGCCCTGGCGGCGATCCCCGGCGCGGTCCTCGCCGCGGCCTATATGCTGCGCATGCTGCAGCGTATCGTCTGGGGCGGCACCAACAACCCGGACCAGTCCTATCTCACGGACCTGAACGTCCGGGAGATCATTACCCTGACCCCGTTTTTGATCTTTGTCTTCTGGATCGGGCTGAAACCGCAGCCCTTTCTGGATTTGATGAACACCTCGGTGGTCGCCTTGCTTGAGCAGCTCAACACCTGGCAACAGCATGGTGTGGCGATGAACATGATCCTGCAGTAAGAATATAGGAAAAGGTAGACCTCATGGCTATTCTCCCGGAACTCATCCTCCTGACCGGCGCATTCGCCTTTTTCGTGCTGAGCCTCTTCCGGCAGCTGGACCAGGTCCAGCTCAAAAACACCGCGGTCTGTTTCGGATTTCTCACCTTTCTCGGGGCGCTGATTTCCGTGCGAAGCGAGGCAACGCTTTTTTTCGGTAGCTACCAGGTCGATTTCTACTCACAGCTTTTCAAATTGATGATCGGCTTCGGCCTGGCCGTGGCCATGGTCTTCGGCCGACACCTCAAGGACGTGGACGAGTCAATCCGGCCCGAGTATTTCATGTTTCTCTTCCTGAGCACTCTGGGGCTGACCCTCCTGGTCAGCGCGGTTGAACTGGTCACCATCTTTATCTCCCTGGAACTTTCCTCCTTCGCCATCTACCTGCTGGTCCCCATGCGCAGCGATGCCCGGGGACGCCGATTCCAGATGGAGGCCGGTATCAAGTACATCCTTTTCGGGGTCATGGCAACCGGCTTCATGCTCTTTGGCATGAGCTACCTGTTCGGCCTGACCGGCACCACCTACCTGAATGAAATTGTCGCAGGACTGCGAAACGCACCCGAGGCGGCCGTTGTCTTTGCCGTTGTGATGGTTATGGCCGGTTTTTTCTTCAAAATGGCGGTCTTTCCCATGCATTTCTGGGTGCCGGATGTCTACCAGGGCGCGGCCAACGAGACCAGCGGCTTTATCGCCACAGTGCCAAAGCTTGCTGCCGTGGCCCTGTTGATCCGGATCATTTCCCTGAGCAGTGACTCCACCACCATCATCTACCTGCTGATGTTTCTGGCGCTCTGCTCGATGTTCTACGGCAACCTCTCGGCCCTGGTCCAGACCGATATCAAGCGTATGCTCGGCTTCTCGGGTATCGCCCATGCAGGCTTTATCATGCTCGGCCTGCTGACCATGGACCCGGCCGGGTACGGCATCGCCATCTACTATATCTGCGGGTATGTCATGATGAACATGGCCTGTTTTCTGGTGATCTGCAACGTATCGCGGGAGGGGGAAAACCTGGCCATCGAAGACCTGAAGGGACTGCATAAAAGACAGCCGGTGCTGGCCCTGATCCTGGCGCTCAGCCTGTTCGCCCTGGGCGGTATCCCGCCCTTTGTCGGATTCATGGGCAAATTCATGCTCCTGACCGGTACCCTGCAGGCGGGCGGCACCGAAAACCTCATCTACCTTATCGTGGTCATCCTGGCAGCCGTCAATACGGCCATTGCCATCTTCTACTACCTGTCCGTGGTCAAGGCGGCCTACACCAGCGACGCGGATGAGGAGCTGCCTCCAATCACGGTGGACGGGCTGAACCAGGCGGTAGGGATCGGCCTGGTCGTCCTGATGCTCATCATGGGCAGCCTGCCCGACACCTTTGTGGCCCTGGCCGACTCAGCTGTCAAAACCATGCTCCTGCCCTGAGCAGAAAATCACTCTTTCAGCGGTTCCGGGTCAGGAGCGGTTGCCTCGTGAATGACCGACCTGGCCCGCTCAAAGGCCTGTCGGGAACCTTTTCTGGTCTCTTCCCAGGCTCCGGCCGAATCTTTCTTAAACTTATCCCAGGTCTCCGCAGACAAGGCCCTGGCCTTTTCCAGGAGCTCCGCTGATTCCTCCCTGGCTTCGCCATAAAGCTCGACCGACTCTTCCCTGGTTTTCCTCCAGGCCCTGACCGTGGTATCCCGGGCCGCCTCGCTGACGGCACCGGCCGCCTCAACGATTTCCCGCCCGGCCCGATCCCACTTGTCCTCCTCGATCCGCGCCTCAGATGCCATCCCCGGAAAAGAGCAGCCCAGCGCCAGGAGACAAACACTCGCCCCCACTATCATCTTTTTCATAAAAAACCAAAATGTAAGCATTTAATAAAATTATTAAACAAAACCATTGCAATCGATATAAATATGATTAAATATATAGATTGCTTTTGCAAGAAAGAAGATATGCATTTTAGAGCTAACGCGTGTATACTATTGTAAAATTAAGCAGTTCTGTCGTAACTCGTCACTGGGTTTGTAACTCTGCGATTGTACCTGCCCCATAATTTGTAAGTGGTCAGGGGTGACGCAGATTCGTGCAGGCGCGACTGACCGCAGGTAAGCGACCGCAGGGAGACTCCGATAGCCGACTATGCGGGCAAGAGCGCCTGTGCGAGATGCGATGCCAGTGACGAGTTACGGAACCAGATGACCGATGTTGCAGGACGTCAAAAACCACAGGACCCGTACCACCATGACTCCCTTACGACTCTTGCTGGCAGCCCTTTTCCTCAGTCTCATCCCGGGCCGGGCCGTGCCCGCCTTTTCCGCCGACGATACGGTCGAGCTACCGGCTGTCTGGACCATATCCCAGGCGGTTGAATTCGCCCTTCAAAACAGCCCGGACACCGCCATGGCCAGGCAGCGCATCGCCGCTGCCCAGGCAATGGTCAGGGAAGCCCGGTCCGCATTTTATCCTCGCCTTGACGTCAGCGCCGCCTACGGCGCGACCGACAATCCCATGTACAGCTTCGGCAACATCCTGAACCAGGGAGTCTTTCACCAGAACATCGACTTCAACGACCCGGGCACCTCGGACAACCTCAACCTGACCACCATGCTCAACTATCGTTTCTACAACGGCGGCCGGGACCAGGCCGGGCTGAAGGCTGCCCGGGCCGGTGAAAAGGCCTCCCGCTTTGAGCAGGAGGCGGCCGTGTCCCAACTCGGCTTTGGTGTGGTCAAAACCTTCTTCACCATTATCCAGGCCCAGGAAAACCTTCAGGCCCGGAAATCGGCGGCCGAAGCCATTGCCGCGTCCGTCAAGGTGGCCCAGGCCAGGTTTGAGGCGGGCGACCTGCTCAGGGCGGATCTGCTCAACCTGGAGGTCCATCAGTCCCAGGCCGATGAAAACCAAATCCAGGCCCGCCACGCCGTCAACCTGGCCAAACGAGCGTTGCTCAACCTGCTGGGCCTGGAACAGGGTGACATCACCATTGATCCCGACTGCGCCATGACCCAGCCCATACCCGAAATAACCGACTTTGCGCAACGGCCTGAGCTTAAAAGACTTGATGCGGCAATCGCCGCGGCCGAGGCCGAGGTTGAACGAGCCCGCTCCAGTTACTATCCAACGGCAGACGCCTTTGCCGGATACATGGTCGACCAGGGTTATGAATTTGACGGGTCCGGGACCTCATGGATGGCCGGGGTCAAGGTCAACTTCAATCTCTTCGAGGGCCATGGCGCATCTGCCCGCATTGCCCGGGCCATGGCCCAGCTCCGGGAAAAGAAGGAGTTGCGGCGCAAGACGTATCTCGCCATCAACCTGGAGGTCGAGCAGGCCCGACTGGCCCTGGAACAGGCGAACCAGCGGATGCTGGTCACCGAAAAGATGGTTGAGCAGGCCCGGGAATCCGCCCAGCTCAGCCGGGAACGGTTCAGGGAGGGTCTGATCCTCTCCTCTGAACTGATTGACGTGGAAAACCGGCTGACCAACGCTTTGGTCCGCCGAACCGTGGCCCGGACCGCCCAGCGCGTCGCCGTGGCCGATCTGCGTCGGGCGCTGGGCCTCAGGCAATTTGAAACAGCAGAAGCCCGGACGGCGTCTGATTCGTAGCCCCTCATCTTCAGCTTTGAGACAGACAAGGAAGACAACATCATGAGAAAAACGACCCTTACTCTATTAATCCTGGCGATCCTGCCCCTGCTCGCTGCCTGCCAGGAGGAAAAAGAGCATGCCAGTGACGTGGTATCACTGCCCACGGCCAAGGTGCGGACTCATACTGCCGAAGTGCGCCAGGGGCTGTTGCAGACCGAAATCGTCGGCACGGTCCAGGCCATGGATCAGGCGGTCATTGCCGCCAAGATCACCGGCACCATCATCAAAATGCCGGTGGTACTCGGCTCCCGGGTTGAGGCCGGAGACCTCCTGGTCAGCATCAGCGCCGAGGAAATTTCCGCCAAGGTCATCCAGGCCCAGGCCCAGCTTGAGCAGGCCCGCCGGAATCTGGAGCGGGAACGCAAGCTCCTCAAGAAAAATGCCGCAACAGCCGAAAACGTCAAGTCCCTGGAAGACATCTTCCGCATTTCCGAAGCCGCCTACCGGGAAGCCCAGACCATGCTCGGCTACTCCACCATCACGGCCCCGTTTGACGGGGTAATCTCTGCCAAAACCGCCAATGTCGGCGACCTGGCCACCCCCGGCACCCCGCTTGTGCGCCTGGAAAACATGGATAAGCTGCAGGTTGTGACCTCGGTGCCGGAGTCCCTGGTTCTCCAGGTCACCGGCGGTGACAGCCTGACTGTTACCATCCCATCCGCCAACCTGGTCACGACCGGCACGGTCGCGGAGGTGGCCCCGGCTGCCGATCAACTGTCGCGCACCGCCAAGGTCAAGATCGACCTGGAGAAACACGAACTGATCCGACCCGGCCAGTTTGCCCGGGTCGCCATCCCCGGTAAAAGCCGGGGCAGTATCTTTATCCCGACCGCGGCAGTCAGGACCCTGGGCCAGATTGAACAGGTTTTTGTCATCCGCGACGGAAAGGTAGACCTGCGCCTGGTCCGCACCGGCGCGATTATTGATGATCAGGTTGAGATTCTGGCCGGGCTTGATGCCGGAGAGGTCATAGGCATCAATGTTTCCGGTGCCAGGCTGATCGACGGCCAGCCGGTTACCGTAGTCCAGTAGAAGGCGGCCCCAAGCATCTTGATTATTTTATGAGCCAGTCATGAAAGAAACAAACGAACTCAGCGAACATCCAGGCTTTGCGGGCCGGATGGCGCGGGCCTTTATCACCTCGAAACTGACCCCGGTCATCATCTTTGCCTCGCTCCTGATGGGGATTCTGGCCATAGTCCTGCTGCCCCGGGAGGAAGAGCCGCAGATCAAGGTGCCGATGATCGACGTCATGGTCTCCATGCCCGGCGCCACCCCCAAGGAAATCGAGGAACGGGTTTCGATTCCCATGGAGAAGCTCCTCTACGAGCTACCCGGTATCGAATACATCTACTCCACCTCCATGCCGGGCAAAAGCCTGCTTGTCGCCCGGTTCTACGTGGGCCAGAACCTGGAAAACGCCATCGTCACCCTCAACCAGAAACTGGAGACCAACTTTGACCGGATCCCGCACGGGGTTTCCCGGCCACTGATCAAGCCCCACACCATCGATGATGTGCCGATCCTGGCCCTGACCTTCCACAGCAAGACCTATGACCACTTTACCCTGCGCCGGATCGCGGCCCAGGTGGACGATGCCCTCAAAAACATCCCTGAGGTGGCCGAGACCAAACTGATCGGCGGCAACCGGAGGGAGGTGCGGATCGAGTTTGACCCGCTTCAGCTTGCGGCCCGCAACCTGACAGCGGCAGACCTGGTACCCCGTCTGCAGCAGGCCAACCGGCAGACCTACACCGGTTCCCTGCAGAACATGAACCGCGAGGTAATCCTGCAGAGCGGTACCTTTCTCTCCTCCGCTCAGGAGATCGGCCGGATCGTGGTCGGAGTCTACGGCAACAAGCCGGTTTACCTGGACGAGGTGGCAACGGTCATTGACGGACCCGAGGAGCCGAACAACTATGTCTTTTTCGGCTCACCCGCCTTCGGCGAGGAAGCGGCGGTTACCCTGTAGCTGGCAAAACGGCCCGGAGCAAACGCCGTCAAGGTGGTCGAAACGGTCATGGCCAAGGTTGATTCCCTGAAAGGGATCCTGATCCCTGACGATATCACGGTCAGCGTTACCCGCGACTACGGCGCCACGGCCGCGGAAAAATCAAACGAACTGCTCCTGCACATGGGCATCGCCGTCTTCGGCGTGGCCATCCTGATCCTCTTTTTCCTGGGCTGGCGGGAATCCATCGTGGTCATGCTGGCCATACCTTCGACCCTGGCCCTGACCCTGCTGGTCTTCTACCTCTACGGCTACACCCTGAACCGGATCACCCTGTTCGCCCTTATCTTTTCCATCGGTATCCTGGTGGATGACGCCATCGTGGTGGTGGAAAACATCGTCCGCCACATCAGACTGCCGGCCAACAAGGGACGCGGTATTGTGCCGATCGCCATTGAAGCGGTCGCCGAGGTGGGCAACCCCACCATCCTCGCGACCTGGGCCGTTATCGCTGCCATCCTGCCCATGGCCTTTGTCGGCGGTCTCATGGGGCCCTACATGCGCCCCATCCCCATCGGCTCTTCGGCGGCCATGCTCTTTTCGCTCATCATCGCCTTTACCGTCACTCCCTGGGCCGCCGTCCACCTGCTCAGAAAACACTGCAGCCCATCGGAATGCTCAATCACCCCCGGCGAAGACAACGACGAGATGCCGGACGATTTCTTCACCCGGATCTACCACCGGATCATGGATCCACTCCTGGCCCACGGCTCCTGGCGGATCATGTTCTTTGTCACGATCATTACCATGCTGCTGGCGGCCTGTTACACGATCTATTTCGGCCAGGTCAAGGTCAAAATGCTGCCCTTTGACAACAAGTCCGAGTTCCAGGTCATCCTCGACATGCCGGAAGGCTCGACCCTGGAGCAGACCACCCGGGTGGCCAAAGAGATGGCCGCGGTGGTCGCCCAAGTGCCGGAGGTGGTCAACTACCAGATCTATGCCGGTACCGCCTCTCCCTATAACTTTAACGGCCTGGTGCGCCATTACTTCATGCGTCAGGGTCCGAACGTGGCCGACATCCAGGTCAACCTGCTCCCCAAGGACGAACGAACCCTGCAGAGCCATGACGTGGCCAAGAAGGTCAGACCGGCTCTGGCGGAAATCGCGAAAAAATACGGCGCCACCCTGGCCGTGGCCGAGGTGCCGCCCGGCCCGCCGGTCCTGCAGACCCTGGTGGCGGAAATCTATGGCCCCACCGAAAAGGACCGGGTGGCGCTGGCCACCGCGGTGAAGCAGATTTTCGCCGACACCGAGGGAGTGGTTGACATCGACTGGTACCGCGAAGAGGACCGCAGCAAAACTGTTCTCACCGTGGACAAGGAAAAGGCGGCCCTGCACCGGATCTCCGAAGGCGAGATCACCCGGGCCGTCCAGATGGGGGTCCAGGGCATGTCCATCGATCTCTTCCACCAGCCCCGCGACAAGGAGGAGATCAATATCATCCTGGAACTGCCCCGGGAGATGCGGGCCCATCTGGAAAAGGTCCTGAACATGTATGTCCGCTCGCAAACCGACCCGTCAGCCCCGCTCATCCCGCTCAGGGAGCTGGTCCGGATCCAGGAGCTGCCGGTGGACCAGCCCATCTACCGCAAGAACCTGAAACCGGTTATCTACGTGACGGCCGACGTGGCAGGCGCCGCGGAAAATCCGGCCTACGCGATACTGGCCATGAACGACAAGATCAGGGAACTGGATGCCCGCTCCTACAACGGCAGTACAAGCGAACTGAAGGTCTTTAACCTCAAACAGCCGTTCAACGACCTGGAACCGGCCTTGAAGTGGGACGGAGAGTGGCATATCACCCTGGAGGTCTTCCGTGATCTCGGCCTGGCCTTCTGCGTGGTGATGATCCTGATCTACATGCTGATGGTGGGCTGGTTCAGGGATTATGTTACTCCCCTGGTGGTCATGGCGGCCATCCCCTTCTCCCTGATCGGCATTCTTCCCGCCCACTGGGGATTCAACGCCTTTTTTACCGCCACCTCCATGATCGGTTTCATGGCCGGGGCCGGCATCGTGGTCAGAAACTCCATTATCCTGGTGGATTTTATCGAGCTGCGGCTCAGCCACGGCGAACCCCTGGAAAAGGCAGTGACCGACGCGGGCGCCATCCGGTTCCGCCCCATGCTGCTCACGGCCCTGGCCGTGGTGGTCGGCGCCTCTGTTATCCTGGCGGATCCCATCTTCCAGGGATTGGCCATATCACTGATGTTTGGTGAAATTGCCTCGCTTTTGATAAGCCGGATGGCAGTGCCGGTCCTCTATTTCATGGTCAAAAAGCACAGCCATCCGAAAGGGGCACCTGTCCAGGCCGGATAATCCGCCCTGGACAGATTACTGCACTATAACCGGGTGGCAGGAGAGACAAATCTGTCCGGTTCTCCACCGGCGACACATCTGAAAGCGCTTGAACCGTGGGGCATGGTGCACCAGTCCAGCAAGATTCTCCATTGTGTTCAGAGACAGAGTTGACTACGTTACTGACCTGGTTTTCAATTTTCTTCTGCATTGGACAACACCTTGGCCAGACTTGTAAAAGGACGCGGTAAAAGCAGGAAGTCGACCCACCGTTATGTCGCCACCTGCGGGGCCGGGCTGGAGAACCTGGTGGCCGGGGAAATCCGCTGGTGCGGCGGAAATCCGGTCGAGGTCAACCCGGGCGCGGTTGCCTGGGAGGGGCGCCTCTCGGCCGGGTATCGCCTCTGTCTCTGGTCGCGCTTCGCCTCCCGGGTCCTGCTTGAAATTGCCCGTTTTGAGGCCCCGGATACCGATAGCCTGTACCAACAGGCCCTGAAAATCACCTGGCCGGAGCTGTTCAGCCGCAAGACCAGCTTTGCCGTCTTCTGTACCCTGACCGATTCCCCCGTCACCCACAGCAAGTTCGCGGCCCTGCGGGTCAAGGACGCCATTGTCGACCAGTTTCGGGACCGCACCGGCCGGCGGCCGGACGTGGATCCGAGCCAGCCGGGTATGCGGATCAACCTGCATCTGCGCGGGACAATGGCCACTCTGGCCATTGATTTGTCCGGCGACAGCCTGCACCGGCGCGGCTATCGGCTGGCCGGAGTCGAGGCCCCGCTCAAGGAGACCCTGGCCGCGGCAATTGTCCGGCTGGCTGGTTTCAATGACGACTTCGGGGCCGACCAGATCCTCCTGGACCCCATGTGCGGCAGCGGCACCCTCCTGATCGAGGCGGCGCTTCTCTACGGCCGCACGGCTCCGGGCCTGCAGCGAGACAGGTTCGGCTTCATGTTCTGGCGGCGTCACAACCATGCGTTATGGGAAAAACTGGTTGAGGAAGCAGTGGAGCGAGAAGATGAACGCCTGGAGGCTGCCTGGCCGAGAATCATCGGTTTTGACGCGGACCCTGAAGCGGTCAGCGCGGCCCGGACAAACGTCAGGGCGGCCGGCCTGGAAGACCGGATCAGGATCCATCATGGCCAGCTGGCTGACCTGAAGCGGCCCGGAGACCGGGGCATGGTCCTG
>JAJRTB010000025.1 GCA_024278495.1 Deltaproteobacteria bacterium | reverse complement strand
ATTTCCTTCAGGTTACTGCCCCATGCCCGCCACTGGAAAAATCTGGTACACGAAATGTGCCGCGTGGCCCGTGTATGCGTACTTTTTGATTATCCGGATATCCGAAGCAGCAATATCCTCTATGATCGCCTTTTCCGGCTCAAGAAGTCTATTGAAAAAAATACCAGAACCTATACCCTCTTCAATCGGGGGCAGATACAAAGCGTACTCGAGGAGAATGGATTTACCCGTCCGCGGTTCCGGCCACAGTTTTTTTTCCCCATGGTTATGCACAGAAGAATAAACAACAGAGAGATTTCCAGGGGACTGGAGGCCGTGTTCCGCCTGTCCGGGGTGACCCGCCTGCTCGGTTCCCCCATCATTGTCCGTGCCGACAGGCAGAAACCGGGAACATGCGGATGAGCAGAAAACTGACCATTCTCCTGGCAGCTCCCCAGCCCTTCTTCCAGGAACGGGGGACGCCCATTGCCGTGCGTATGCTCAGTGAAGCGCTGGCCGAAATGGGACATCGGGTCCATTTACTTGTCTACCATGAAGGGGATGATGTCAAACTTCAGGGAGTCTTCCTCCATCGCATCGCCGCACCAGGCTGGATAAACGGAATTCGGCCCGGGCTTTCCTGGAAAAAAATCATCTGCGATATCTACCTGTTCCGTGAAATGAACCGGCTCGGAAAGACTCTTGATTTTGACCTGATCCATGCGGTCGAAGAGGCGGTTTTTCCAGCCAGGATCCTGGCTGCCCGCTGGAAGATTCCCTATGTTTATGATATGGATTCGAGCCTGTCGGGCCAGATTATTGACAAATTTCCCTGGGCCGGGATCATGCTTCCGGTCCTGGAACGGCTGGAAAAATTTGCGATCCGCGCAAGTATTGGTGTTGTCGCCGTTTGCCGGGACCTGGAGGATAAAGTCAAAGTGATGGCGCCGGAGATACCGGTCCTGCGTCTTGAAGACGTCAGCATGCTCGACGAATCACGTCAGGGTGACGAACGGATTCGCAAAGACCGCTCAATTTCCGGCATGTGTTTCCTGTACATCGGCAACCTTGAAAAATACCAGGGAATTGACCTGCTCCTGAGGGGTTTTGCCCTTGCCCTGCGGCAAGGGATTTCCGCGGATCTCGTTATAATCGGCGGAGAAGATGATCACCGGCGAACATATCAGGATATGGCACGACACCTGAAAATTGACCGGCATGTCCATTTCCTGGGCCCCAGACCCCTGGACATGCTGGGCTATTATCTGACTCAGGCGGACGTGTTGGTATCACCCAGAATTCAGGGAGGGAACACCCCCATGAAACTCTATTCGTACCTGGATTCCGGCAGGCCTATCCTTGCAACCGACCTGTCAACCCACACCCAGGTGCTTGACAGGCGAGTCGCCTGCCTGGTCAACGCCGATCCCGAGGCCATGGCCCACGGAATGATCCGGCTCTAACGTGATGCCGACCTGCGAAACAGGTTGGCAGCAGAAGGAAAACGACTGGTTGAAAAGGAATTCACCCCGACTGCTTTCCGGAAGAAACTGGAGAAATTCTACAATGACATTGCCGACCGGGCGGGCCGGCCGGCCGCGAGCAAAAAAACGGAGACACCATGAAAGCCTTGGTAACCGGCGCAACCGGATTCACGGGGTTCAACCTGACCCGGAAACTGCTGCATGATGGAGTGGATGTCAGGGTCCTGGTGCGGGATCGCAACCGCCTGACCATTGACGGAAACCGGCAACCCGAAATTATCGAAGGCGATATCCGGGACCGGAAAACAGTATACCAGGCGGTTGCAGGGGTGAACCGAATCTACCATATCGCCGCCATGTATCGAACCGCCGGTTCTCCTGACCAGGACTATTACGACATTCACGTCAAGGGAACCGGATATCTCCTGGAAGCTGCCCTTGCAGCGGGTACGGAACGTTTTGTTCATTGCAGCACGGTTGGTGTGCATGGTGATGTTGCCCGGGACATCGCCGATGAGGAGGCGCCCTTCAACCCCGGCGACGTCTATCAAAGATCAAAGCTTGAAGGAGAGTTGCATGCCCGTGAATTCGCCGACAAAAAAGGTCTGGCCCTGACCGTGATCCGTCCGACGGCCATCTACGGACCGGGTGACCTGCGCCTGCTCAAACTCTTCAAAATGGCCGGGGGGCGGATCATCCCCCTGCTGGGAGACGGCACAATATATTATCACATGGTCTACATCGACGACCTGGTTGAGGCCTTTGTGCTGGCCTCGGAGTCGGAGAAGGCGATTGGCGAGGTATTCATCATCGGGGGCCGCGAAAAGGTGACTCTCAACGAGCTTGTCGAAAAAATTGCCGCAACAACCGGTCGCTCGGGGAAGATTGTTCATCTTCCCGCCCGGCCGGTTCAACTGCTCGGCTCCATCTGTGAAAAAATTTGTCAACCGCTGGGTATCGAACCTCCCATCTACAGGCGACGGGTGGATTTTTTCACCAAGAGCCGCTCCTTCAACGTGGACAAGGCTGCGCGACTCTTGGGCTTTACCGCACGGGTATCCCTGGACGAAGGTATCTCCAGGACAGCCGCCTGGTATCGGCAAAATGGTTTCATCTAACGGCACCGGAAAGAATACAGGGACAATCTCACAAACCGTGCGACCGTCCATATTGAACGGCCCGGTGCCTCAGAATTCGTGGGATTCGCCCTGATTCGGCATAACGATACGGGTCCCCTTGAGCAGACCGGCAAAGGTTTCCATGGCATCCTCCTCACCGTGCACCAGGAAGGTCGTCTCCGGCTCTCCCGTGGCCTGGTGCCAGCGCAGCAGCTCCTGCTGGTCGCCGTGGGCCGAGAACCCGCCGATTGTGTAAATGTCGGCCTTAACTCTGAACTCATCCCCGAAGATCCTGACCTTTTCAGCCCCGTCGACTATCCGCCTGGCAAGGGTTCCCCTGGCCGCATACCCCACAAAGACGATGCTTGTCTGCTCACGCCAGATGTTATGCTTGAGATGGTGCCGGATCCGGCCACCGGTGCACATGCCTGAGCCGGCAATAATCACGGCGCCGCCCCGCACGTTGTTGATGGCCATGGATTCCGCCGCCTCACGGGTAAAGTGCAATCCCGGCAGATCAAAGGGGTCCGTGCCTGAACGAAAAATCCGACCCGCCTCCAGGTCATAGCACTCAGGATGGCGCCGAAAGATTTCCGTGGCTGAAATGGCCATGGGTGAATCCAGAAAGACCTGCATATGCCCGGGGACCTTGCCGGCCTCAATCCCCTCACGCAGAAAATAGA
Source organism: Deltaproteobacteria bacterium (assembly GCA_024278495.1). GTDB lineage: Bacteria > Desulfobacterota > Desulfobulbia > Desulfobulbales > Desulfobulbaceae > UBA10518. The sequence continues at coordinate 4,683 of JAJRTB010000025.1, read as the reverse complement.
GTATCTCCTGGGCCCGTTCCAGGGCAAAGCTTGGAATAAGCACGTTGCCGCCCCGGGCCAGGGTGGAATTGATTGCCTCGTAGAGCTCCTCAATGGACGGTTCGAGCTGTTTATGGAGTCTGTTGCCGTAGGTGGTCTCCATGACCACCACGTCGGCTTTCGGCGGCGTGGCCGGATCCCGCAGGATAACGCGATCGCTGTAGCCGAGATCACCGGAAAAGAGTACCCGTTTCCTGCGTCCGTTCTCTTCAAGATCCAGGGCCACGCAGGCTGACCCGAGGATATGGCCGGCATCAAAAAAGGTCACGCAGATCCCCTCGGCCAGATCGAGACATGCTTCAAAATCGGTTATATCGGAAAAATAATCCAGACTGTTGAGGGCGTCCAGGGTGGTATAGAGAGGCTCTATTCCTTCTGCCGCGTTCCCGTGACGCCGGGCCCGTTTCAGCTTGTAGCGGGCGTCTTCCTCATGAATCCGGGCCGAATCAAGCATCACCAGTCGGGCCAGTTCACGGGTCGCCGGAGTGGTGACTATCTTTCCCCTGAAGCCGCGTTTGACCAGTAACGGAATCCGGCCGCAGTGATCCAGGTGGGCGTGGGTCAGGATCAAAAAATCAATTTCAGCCGGATCAAAGCCAAAATCAGCCAGGTTTTCCTCATCCATGTCTCTGCCACCCTGGAACATGCCGCAGTCTACAAGAATCTGCCTGTCACCGCAGCGTACCAGGTGGCAGGATCCGGTTACGTTTCTATTGGCGCCGTGAAACTCAATCTTCATCATCCCCCCTATCCATGCAGAAATAAATTTTCAGAGAACTACCTCGGATCCGTCAACCGGAAAGGTCACACATGGATGCTCCGCCAATATCCCGGCGAGAGCATCACCTCTGTTCCGGCGAAAACTCCGATCCAGATGAACCAGAGCCAGCCGTTTCAAGTGGGATTGAGCCGCCAGCTTCAGACAACCGGCCACGGAACCATGATAACGAACCTCATCATTCAGACGAAATGCCTCGTGAACGACCAGGTCGCAATCCTTGACCAGCGAGACCACTTCCCCGGTCGGCCGGCCGTCACCACTGTAATAAAAGCGGTGCGCTCCGTCGTCTATCAACAGGCCAAGGTTACGCTGGGAATGGTCGGTCTCAACAGTGCGGAAGTCAACCTGGTTCAACTCGTGGCCCCTGCCGGGCTCAATCTCCCTGTAGAGCAGATCAAAGGTGAGTTTGGAAAAAAACCGGGGATAGGCCAGGTCCATCACCGCAGATACGGTTTCAGCAATACCGGACTGTCCGGCAATGACAAGCGGTTTGGTCCGGCCCATTTCCCTGAAGCGAAGGAGCAGCAGGGGGGTCCCGAAAAAATGATCTCCGTGGAAATGTGAAATCCAGAGAATATCAAGCTGGTCGGGATCAATACAGTCCCGGAAATAGGTATGCGGTGTGGTAAAACCGCAATCGAAAAGCACATGGAGCTGACCGGCGGTGGTCACGTGAACAGACGTATTTCCATGTTCAGGATCGCAGGCGTCACCGACCCCTAAAAACAAAATCTGCATGGTCCTGTTCCCTATATCTTGCCCGGCCCCAGGTTCAGCCGCTCAGCAGAGGATGCCCTTTCCGGCTCGCGACCCGTTCGGACAACTCGCCCGGAGCAAAAGGAAGGAAGGAGAAAAGAAACTCTTCCAGCTACTCGCATCCGGCAAAATTTTCCCGGATCAACTCACGCAGACCGGGATCATTGCCTCCATAATGTTCCAGAATATACAGCAGCCTTTCGTCAAGAGTGACTATTTCCTCGTGGCGGACCCGTTTGTCGGCATAATAGATGATCTCCCGGGCCGTGAAACATCCCCGGCCGCGCCGGGCCGGATCATGCGGCCCCAGCAGAACATGCTCCTCCACGATACCCGCTATTTCGGAAAAACCAAGGCTGCGGCAAATCTCAGCCCCGGCCTTCGCGTGGTCGCAGCCGCTCCGCAGGCAGGGAGTCTTGGCTATGTCATGCAGCAGGGCCCCGGCCACGACCAGATCCGTCTGTGCGATCTCCGGCGGGACAGGATCACTGTTTTGCAGTCCCTCGACTATTTCCCAGGCAACCCGGGCAACAATGATCGAATGTCGCCGGATATTCGGCAGCATCTCATATTCATCCATCAGCCGGAAGCATTCGGAAATTCCCGGGACGTTGCTCATACCTGGCGATGCTACCTTGTACTGTACCGGTGAACCGCCTCGACAACTATCCTGACCTGGTCCGGCGGCGTCTGAGGCACTATCCCGTGACCCAGGTTAAAGATATGGCCACGGGCATCGGCGGCGTCATCAAGCAACCGTTCAACCCGTGCCACAAGCTCCTTCTCCGGCAGAAAAAGGGCAATGGGATCCAGGTTGCCCTGGAGCGCGTGGTCGCCCACCCGGCTGACCGCGTCCCGGATATTGACCCGCCAGTCGAGCCCGAGCACATCGGCCCCGGCGGTTCCGGACAGATCAAGCAGGGTAGCGCCGTTGTTGGCAAAATAGATGATCGGCACGTCCGTTACTTCGCGCAGGTCCCGGATAATCGACTGGACATAGGGCAGGGCAAACCGCCTGAAATCACCCGGAGCCAGGATCCCGGCCCAGGAGTCAAAAATCTGCAGGGCCTGGGCGCCAGCTTTGGCCTGGGCCTGCAGATACAGGCTGGTACAACGGGTAATCTTCCGCATCATGGCGTCATACAGTTCCGGGGCACGGTACATCATCTTCTTGGTTTCCAGGAACACCTTGGAGGAGCCGCACTCGACCAGGTAGGTGGCCAGGGTGAACGGGGCGCCTGAAAAGCCGATCAGGGGTACCCTCAGTTCTTTTCTGAGGAGCCCGATGGTCTCCATGACAAAGGGCATGGTCTCCCGGGGGTCCGGCACAATCAGGGCATCAACCGCCCGCCGGTCCCGGACCGGATCAGGGAAGACCGGTCCCCTGCCCTCGTGAAACTCAAGGTCCAGGCCCATGGCTTCCATGGGGATAAGGATATCGGAAAAGAGAATGGCCGCGTCAAAACCGAAAATGTCGATGGGTTGCAGGGTCACCTCGGTACAGAGTTCCGGCGTATGGCACAGCTCAAGAAAAGTGACGTTGCCGCGGACGGCCTGGTAATCCGGCAGGTAGCGTCCGGCCTGGCGCATGAACCAGACCGGGGTATAGTCGGTTTTCTCGCCCCGACAGGCTTTCAGAAAGGTATCATTCATCTCTGCAAGGTTCCTGTGTCATTGCAAGGGATCAGGACAACCACATCTTCGCACGGTCACGACGTTCCGTATATATAGATGGGTGCTGTATGTAGCGACAGCTCACGCCTGCGCGAATCTGCGGCGCCCCTGACCTCTGGCAAATTTTAAGTAGGTGAATCAGATGGGTACAAATCCCGTGATCAGTTACGTGTTAAATGGTTGTTTGTTTGTCACGTCCCCGCAAATCATCTGGCGGAGCCGTGATTCAGCGGCCCGGCTGGTAACTGCAAAAGGGTTCCTGGGCCAGGTAATCGCCGGTCATGGCATAGGCCCGGGCCCGGCAGCCGCCGCAGACGTTGACATACTCGCACCGTCCACAGTTATCCTTATAGCCCTTGAAGTCCCGCAACTCCAGAAAAAGTTTGGAATTTTCCCAGATATCCCTGAAAGACTGCTCACCGACATTACCGGCGGACCTGGGGAAATAACTGCAGGGCAGGACATTTCCGTCCACATCGATCAGGCAGATCAACTGCCCGGCCAGGCACCCCTTGGAACCGCCGGTGGAAAACTTGAGGCTGCGGCGTCTGAACTTCTCTCCCTCTTCCCTGGAACGCTGCAGCACGATGCGATAATACTGGGGCGCGCAGGTCGGCCGGACCAGCATCACGTCTTCGTCCTTTTCCATGTCATAATGCCAGTTGAGCATGTCCTCGTACTCGTCTTCCGGAATCAGTTCGGCCATGATGTCTTCGCCGCGGCCGGTAGGCACGATCATGAACAGGTACCAGGCCGTGGCGCCGAGGCTCTTGACCAGGTCGCGCAACTTTGGAGCCTCGTCCTTGTTGCGCCGGGTAAAGGAAGAGTTGATCAAAAAGGGAATACCGTGCTCGTTAAAGAGTCGGATGGCGTTCATGGTCCCGTCAAAGGCTCCGGGCTGATTGCGGAAGTTGTCATGCACCTCGGCCGTGGCGCCGTCCAGGCTGAGCGACACCATCTTGATGCCGGAGTCCTTAATCCCGGCGCACACCTCTTCGGTGACCAGGGTCCCGTTGGTGGCCAGACACATGCGCATGCCGAGACCCGTGCCGTAGGCGGCGATATCAAACACATCTTTGCGCAGGAGGGGTTCGCCGCCGGACAAAACCATGACCGGATCGGAAAAACTGTGGATATCATCGAGGATCCGCCTGGCCTCATCCAGGGAAAAATCAGGATGCCCCTGGATCTCAAGCTCCGAGGAAGATCGGCAGTGGACACATTTCAGGTTGCAGCGCCGGGTAATCTCCCAGGCAATCCATTTAGGTTCAAAATCCATTCTCAACTCCAGGTTATTTCGTCGATTCAAGAAATTCTCATCGATTATATTCATCAGGGAGCAACCGGTCAATCAGTTTTCGCCCCAAGGCCTGCACAGCGGCGTCGCAATACGTCGCCAAACCGGTGGATCATCTCGTAACTCATCGATTAGT
>JAJRTB010000024.1 GCA_024278495.1 Deltaproteobacteria bacterium | reverse complement strand
GGCGGTTGCGGGCGGATCCTGGTCAACGGCCATTATCTCGGCGGCATGATCGAAGCAGCTGTTCGGGATCTGCCCGGGGTGTCGTTCCAAAACGAGGAGGAGGAGCTGGGTACCGGCGGCGGATTGCGCCGGGCTCTGACCTGGTGTGGTCCGGAGCCGCTCCTGGTTGTGAACGGTGACATCTGTCATAACGTTGACGTGTCGGCGCTCTATACCCGTCATCTCGCTTCCGGCAACGATGTGACCATGGCCCTGCACGATCTGCCCCGTTTCAATACGGTGCGGGTTCGGGGCGGACGGGTAACGGGTTTTGATCCTGCCGCGGTGGGCGACGGGACCCTGGCCTTTACCGGGATACACGTGGTCAATCCCGGTCTGCTTGATCGTATTCCCGCAAAGGGGTTTCATCATATCATTGACCTGTACGCAGAGGTGGCCCGCAGGGAAGGGAACATAGGTTTTGTACGGGTGGACGGGTGTTTCTGGCACGACATCGGCACCCCGTCTGATTACCTGGCCCTGCATGAGAGGCTGCTGAGCAGCGCAGTTCCCCCTGGCCTGCCCCTGGCGCGGCCGCGGGAATCCTGGTTGCTTGACCCGGAAGCTGACCTCGCTGGTGATGTGCACCTGTCGGGCTGGGGCTGTCTCGGCAGGGCCCGGGTCGGGAGTGGAGCCGTTCTGCATGACTGCGTGGTCTGGGACCGGGCTGTCATCCCTGCCGGTGCCCGGCACGAAGGCGTGCTCCTTGCAGCATAAGGGCATGGAACCTGCCTGTGCCAGGTTACAATTTCGAGGCAATGAAAACGCAGGATAATTACCCCGTGGTCAGATACGGTAACACTTGACACACTATCCTTCAGCGGGCAGTATAGTACCTGGTATCAATGCTCATTGTGCCGTCCCTGGGGAAGGGGGGGCTTCCGGATTGATACGATCTTTTTCTTTTCCCGGAAGGCAGCCGTGGTCGCGTTTATTCGCAGTCTCTACATACTTGTTCTGGTCGCCCTGCTGGGCGGCATCATCGTGCTGTTCTGGCAGATGGAGCATAAACAGCCTGCCATCAGCCTGAACGAGTTCCTGACCAGCCTTGAGAATAACGAGATCGCCGAGGTTTCTTTTAAAGGCGGCACAATCCAGATGAAGGACACCTTTGGCCGGGAGTTCACCTCCTTTACGCCGGATGTCCCGGCTCTCCTGCCCCGGTTGCTCGAGAAAAACGTCGTGGTCCGGGGCGAAAACGACACGCCTTCACCTCTGTGGAACCTGCTCGGAATAGTCCTGCCGGTTTCTCTCATCATGCTGGCCTGGTATTTCCTGGTCCGGCGACAGGTCGGCACCCCGGACAAGGGGGATGGTGACAGTGACGGCAAGATCAGTCTTGCCCTGTCCACCACTTCGGTCACCTTCCGGGACGTGGCCGGCGTGCCCGAGGCCAAAGAAGAGCTGGTCGAGATCATTGATTTTCTGCAGAAACCCAAGAAGTACGGCAAGCTGGGCGCTATAATTCCCCGCGGCATCCTCTTTCAGGGCCCGCCCGGCACCGGCAAGACCCTGCTGGCCAAGGCCATAGCCGGTGAGGCAGGGGTGCCCTTTTACAGCATCAGCGGTTCAGATTTTGTTGAGATGTTTGTCGGCGTGGGCGCCTCCAGGGTCCGGGACCTGTTCCGGGCCGCGAAGAAAAATACACCCTGTATCGTTTTCATTGACGAGATCGACGCGGTGGGAGGGCACCGGGCGTCCGGCGGTGCATCAGGCGGCGCGGACGAGCGGGGTCAGACCCTGAACGCCCTGCTGGTGGAGATGGACGGTTTCTCATCTGATGAAACCATTATTATCCTGGCCGCCACCAATCGTCCCGATATCCTTGATCCTGCCCTGCTGCGTCCCGGCCGTTTTGACCGGCAGGTCAATATCCTGCCGCCGGATGTGAAGGGTCGGCTGGAGATCCTCAAGGTTCACACCCGCAAGGTACCTCTGGCCCGGGACGTGGACCTGGAGAATATCGCCCGGACCACACCCGGTTTCACCGGGGCCGAGCTTGCCAGCCTGGTCAACGAGGCTGCCATTGTCGCCGGCCGCGCCAACAAGAAAAATATCGATAATACCGATTTTGAAACAGCCAAGGACCGGATCCTGATGGGAATCGAGCGCAAGGGCATGGTCATCAGTGAAAAGGACCGGAGGACCATGGCGTATCACGAAGCTGGTCATGCTATTCTCGCCAGGTTTCTGCCCGACACCGATCCGGTACACAAGATATCTATTATTCCCCGGGGCCGGGCCCTGGGGCATACACAGCAGTTGCCCACCCAGGACCGTCACTCCTATTCACGGGATTACCTGCTCAGCCGGGTGACCACCCTGCTCGGCGGCCGGGTGGCGGAAGAGGTGGCCCTGGATCAGCAGACCACCGGCGCCGAGGATGATTTTCAGCAGGCGGTTGAGATTGCCACCAAGATGGTCTGCACATGGGGTATGGACAAGGAGATCGGGCCTGTATCGTACACCTGTGACGGGGTCGGCTTCCTCGGCGAGCAGATGACATCAGGTCGTTACAGTGAAGAGACGGCCAGGAAGATTGACCGGGAGGTCAAGAAGATCATCGATGAATGCTATGGGCGGGCCAAGGAGATTTTGACCAGAGAGATAGATTTTCTTGACCAGCTGGCAGAGATGCTTCTTGTCAACGAAACGCTTGACAGGGAGGAAATGGAGATTATTTATGATTGCGCTGCCAAAAAACGGGTGGAAATGCTCCGGGAAGGCAGCGCCGGATAGAACGGGAACAAGACCACGGGAGTTACAGCTTGGCACTGTCTTCAAGTTCATTTGTGACACGAATAATAGGTTTTTTTTCGCGAAGTCGTGCCGCTCTTCTGGGCGGCATCATTGTCGGCATTCTGTTTCCGATCCTGCTGATCTCCGTTCTGCTGGACGTAAAGGGGGTGGTGCAGAATCCTTATTTCGGTTTTCTTATTTACCTGGTCATGGGCCCGCTCTTTGTGGTCGGCCTGCTTCTCGTTATCGGCGGCACTCTGTTTGGCGGTAAACGAGAGGACCTGGGTCTGCTCACGGTCGAGTATATCAGGGAAGAGCTGCGCCGCCCCGGCCACTTTACCCGCATCCGCAAGCTTATGCTCATCACCTCCCTG
>JAJRTB010000306.1 GCA_024278495.1 Deltaproteobacteria bacterium | reverse complement strand
CTGCCGTCTGGCAGGGTAAAACGCACCCGGCCCGAGAACTTCTCCTGCCTGGAGGAATCTGTAAACAGGAAACCGTCGGCAAAAACCGGGGTACTGCCGTCGGCGGCCACTACTCCGCCCGCCTTTCCGGCAGATTCCCGCGCCGGATCTCCAGGCGAGGAAGGAAAGGCAGGCTCAACGGGAACGACCACGGTATCCGGACTTATTTTCCCGGCGGGCGGCTCTTCCACGTCTGTCACCGCCGGGACGACACCCACATTCCGGCCCGGCGGAGCCGGTGCCGTCTCGTCATCGACCGGCTCGCCATCTGCAAACCGCCCCTCATACACTCGACCGTCCGCGTACTCCTGAATCCCGGATCCCTGGCGCACGCCCGCCTGCCACTCTCCTTCGTACCGGCTGGAATCCGGGTACACCATGACCCCGACACCCTCGAAAACGCCGTCAACCAGGTCACCGGTATAAACCCGACCGTCGACCATGGTCATGGTGCCGCGGCCGGTTATGTCACCCTGCCTGAAAGAACCGGTATAGGTCCGCCCGTCCGGCCAGGTGAGGGTTCCCTGTCCGTCATACCTGTCATCCCTGAAATTTCCCTCATACCGGGTTCCGTCCGCCAGAACCAAAACACCGTGTCCCTGGCGGAGGCCCCTCCGAAATAATCCTTCGTACCTGCTGCCGTCGGCATAGGTCCGAATGCCCTGGCCGTCGGGCCTGCCGTTTCGAAACATACCCTCGAAAACGGAGCCGTCGCCATAAATAAGTTTGCCCCTGCCCTCGACAAGATTGTTGCGAAACTCACCAGTGTATTTTCTGCCGTCCGGATACACCATCCGGCCCCAGCCGTTGAAACGGCCCAGGGTAAAATCGCCTGTGTAGCGAAAGCCGTCCGGTCTGCTCAGGGTACCGCGGCCGTCAATCACCCCCTCTCTGAACTCTCCCTTGTAGATCCTGCCGTCCGGGCTCTCGAGCAGGCCCGTGCCGTGAAATTTTCCCCGGACGAACTGACCTGTGTACTGTAACCCGTCCGGCCGGACAAGCACCCCCTCTCCCCAGAGCAGACCATTTTTAAACTGGCCGGTGTAGATCCTGCCGTCCTGACTTTCCAGTCTTCCCGTGCCGTTGCGGCAATCACCTTCCACACAGGCCGCATGCACACAGACAGGCAGCGCCATCAACAGGACAAAAACATACAATGACTTCCTCACATTCAACACCTCGCGCAACGCTCACCCGTGCGAAATCCGAGCGGCGACGTTAGCGGTCACAGGGCACCTCGCTTTTGAACAATCAGGCTTTTCGCGACGACCTTTGTGAATTATCCGGGTTAACGGCAGAAAAAAAACGACAACGCGACAAACCGGCCCCGGACCAGTGAGCACCCACGGATCCGGGAGAAAACAATACATTGCAACTCGTCACAGGGTTTGCACCTATGCGATTTTACCTACCCAAAACTTGCAAGAGGTCAGGGGTGCCGAAGATTCGTGCAGGCGCGACTGACCGCAGGTAAGCGACCGCTGAGAGACTCCGATAGCCGACTATGCGGGAAGTCGCGAACGTGGGGAGATGCGGTGCCCCTGTTCACTTGCAATGCATTTTATAACATAGCCGGTTTAGCGAACTTATTCCAGAAAACCTTTGCCGGGCGGATTTGATTTTTTGCCCACGATACTGAAAAAATGACCAACCGGACCTTCAACGGCCTGGCCGCAAACATAAGCGCATGAAAACGGCATGTTACAATGTGCAGCGCCGGCCTGTCCGTCGTCGTGTATGAAAAGCGCACAGCGAAGATGTCTATTCTTTTTCTTGATTTTGTACACCAGAGTATGCTTCAATTAAATGGGACATGTTGAAAGCTGAAAGCACAGGCCGGGCACCACGGCAGTTCCATCACTTTCGAGAATTTTTGCGAATCCGGAAACGAACAGTTCCGGCGCTTTCACAACCGCAGGAAGTCAACAGTACCGCAGGGCACAACGGCAAGGGCTGTGCCGCGCGGTTCAGGTACAATATAAACTGTCATTTTTTTTACCTACTGGAGGAAAACGTATAATGAGCATTCGTGTTCGATTCATGGCTCTCATAGCCATACTCAGCCTGATCGCCGCAGTCAGCCTGGCGGTTGTCAGCTACAAGTTCAATGTAGGCCAGGCACTCAAGGAGGCAAAAGTCAAAGGTGAGCTTGTCTACAACTATATGAGCTCTTCCCGGGACTATTTCAGAACAGAACAGCTCCCCCTCATCTACGCGGCTGCCGGCCGTGATATTTTCATCCCGGAGCTGATGTCGTCCTTTGCTGTTGCCCGAGGCGTTTTCGAAACCTTTGCCAAAAGAACACCGGACTATGTCTTCAAACAGGCCACAAAAAATCCCCTTGTTCCGTCAAACAAGGCGGACGCTCAGGAGCTGGAACTTATTTCGTTCTTCCACAAGAATCAGAACCTGAAGGAAAAAGAAGGGCAGATGGTGAAAAACGGCCAGACCTATTACTACTTTGCCCAGCCCATCCGGGTGACGGACGAAACCTGTCTCGTCTGTCACGGTGATCCCGCGGACGCGCCTGACGAACAGGTGGATATTTACGGCGAGGAAAACGGCTATGGCTGGGAAGTGGGTGATACGGTTTCAGCCCTGATCGTCTATGTTCCCATCCAAAAGGCTCTGGACAAGGCAAAGGAACTGGCCACCAGTCTCTTTTTGGTCGGCACGGCAGGTATTGCCATCCTGATGCTGCTCATCTGGATCTTCTTCAGCCGGTACATTGTCAAGCCGGTCATCATGCTTGAACAGCGGGCCACTGAAATCAGCCTGGGCAAAAACCTGCACGAATCCATTGTCACCCCGTCCCAGGATGAAATCGGCTCGCTTGGCCGGGCCATTGACAGGCTCAGGATCAGTATAGAAAAAATGCTGCAACGTTATAAATAATCCGGATACAGCTGAACCGATTCCATTAATCACAGAAAAAGAGGAGCAGTATGACGTTTAAAAGAATTTTTCCGGCAATAATCCTGACCCTGGCAATGATGGCGGCTCCGGCTTTTGGCGGTGGCAATTATAAGTATATGCAACCCGATGATCTCAAGATCCGGCTTGATACCAACCAGCCGACCATCCTTGTCGACATTCAACCCAAGAACGCCTACAAGGAGCACCATTTTTACGGCTCCATCAGGACATACGCCTACCCCGCCAAAACGGAACGGGATACCCAGAGCCTGGTCCAGGCTGTCAGAATGCACGAGACCACCGGCAATGACGTGGTCATTATCAGTCCCAGGGGCGGCCGGGCTTCAAAACGGACATATGACTTCCTGGTATCCCGCGGTATCCCTGAAGAAAAACTTTTTATCCTGAAGGGAGGGCTCAGAAAATGGCCCTACAAAAAGATGTTATTGAATATCAAAGGCGGCTGCAAGTAAGTCGGACCTGATTCAGCCGCCAGGCGGCGCGGCCCCTGTCAAAAAAACACCTGAATCCTTAAACTTTCTTCTGTTGTCACGGATTCAGCAAAGCAAAAGCCCCGGTCAAGGTTGTTATCCCTTGACCGGGGCTTTTGCCTGTCGTCTGTCAACAGGAAGGGAAGCAGGCCAGAGGGGTGCGGGCCTGATTCCTCACGACATCAGATGCCGCAACTTCCCTTTAAACTCTGCAGCGAGTTTCTCGTCACCTATCTCATCAATCAGCATAGTGATCAGCGCAGGCAGCCGCCCGGCAGTAACCGGACCGCTTTGCCGCCACTTGTTCACATAATCCGTCAAAATCATGCCGGCGACCGGACCTATGGCCCCGACCAACGCACCTTCTATCACCTTGAGCTGCTCCTCGACCCCGGAGATCTCCTGACTGTCTTCATCTCCTCCTGCCGTCGACGCAACGCCGGTTTGCGTCTGCCGCGCCGGATGGGAGGCGCCGGACAGCTCATCACGCATATCCTCAACAAGCATGGCGGCAGTGGTGGCCACCAGCGAACAGTTGGCGCCCGAGTCGCAGATCGCCAGGAGGATGGCGCCTTTTTCCAAAGGCAGGCCGACAACGGCATACCGGTCAAAACGAAAATGGGCGGATTTGATAGTCAGCTTGTTCATGGCGCCCATCTGGACCAGCCTGACAAAATGGATACCGACATTTTCGGTCAGATCCCGGGGCATATCCGCCTCAAGCTCGGTGCAGACCGCCCCCTCATTCTTATCGAAGATGCAGGAACCCGCGACTCCCGGAATTACGGAAATCTCTTTAAGCAGCTTTCTCATATCCAGTCTTAATTATGGAGAAGACAAGGCCGGTCGCAATTTATCCGCCACCTCGCTGACCGAGGTAAACTCATCAAGCAACAGGCCGATAATCATACCTGCCCCGGGAACAATCAGCAACGTTTCACCGTTCTCCAGCACAAGCTGAATACGATTTGGGCCCTTGGCACCCAGCAGCTTTCTCATCTGGATACCACTGACGATGCAGTAGGTGATGAAATCACCCAGTTTCAATGTTCTGGAGGATTGTGTAACGACCTGGCCCTGCCGGTTAAGCAGATAATAATGCTTGACCCCGGCAATCCCGGTAATGGTTTCCACCAGACGCCGGCCAACAGGATCTGTCAGCGGACTGGTATTGAACACGGGTGCGACATTTTCTTCCGTTGGGCCGTGCCCGTCACCTCCGCCTTCCTCGTCCTTTTTCTTGGCAAAATCAAGGAGAATATGAGCCAGAGGCAGCCTGATGCGATGCATCCGGTCTTCGGCGTTGGTAACATTGAAGGTTGGATTGTCCCAGGACAAAATCGTGTAGACGGCAGATTCACCGATCTCATCACCATACTGCGCATCGATCAGCTCGCCGTCTTCAAAGTAAAATGTGCCTGAACGACCTTCGGAGTTCACCTTCAGGGTACAGGTCTTTCGTTCCTGCTCAAGCATCTGCAGGAAAGAAGAGAGGGATACTCCCCCTATCGAACCGCTTTCCTGTTCTCCGTTACTCTGGGCCATACTCTTATACGATAAAAAAACTCTGTTAAAAAAACTCTGTTCGCCTGGGGCAGGCGGATTGATATACTCCTGAATCCGTGAGCGTTCACCCGGTGGCACAGAGGAAGTTCCGGGGTTATTGCCGGATTCGCGCAAAACCGCGGATCCGACTGCTCAACGTTGCAACGTGTTGCGATAGCGTTGTGCCCGGCTGATGTTGACAAGTTTTTACGAACTCATCAAGTATGTGCGCCTTCCATCGTCACGGATTCAGGATAATATTCAGTATACCTAGAACATGTTACATCCATTCATTCATTTTGAAAAGAAAAATGATGCAGCCTGCCGGGTCATCATTTTTTCACTTTATCCTGTGACTGGTTACGATCCCCTGAATCCGGTACAAATCTCCCGCACCTCGTCCATGGCCTCCTTTCGACCGAAAACAGTCACCGTGTCACCGGCGGCGAAACGGGTGCCCCCCCGCGGAATGATAATCATGCCGCCGCGTTCCACAGAGACCACGTTCACGGTCTCGGGAAGCTGCAGAGACTGCAGGAGAGCGCCAACCGCCCGATCATGGGGCTGCAGGCTGAATTCCATGAAAAGGTTCTCCTCCTCTTCACGCAGGGCCACATGACCGCCCCGCAGGAGTTGGCCCCGTTGCTTTCGTACCATGGCCACATCATAGGCCCGCAGGATGTCACTGCGGCTGATCAGACCCAGGAGGCGACCGGAGCCGTCCCGGCTGACAACCGGCAACCGGGCCAGACCCCTTGGGGCCATCTTCTGGATGGCGGTCCAGATCGGCTCGTCCGGGTAGACACTGACCGGCTCAACCACGGCCACATCCTCGACCGTCAAGCCGCGCAGCCTGATCTGCTCCCGGGAAAGTATCCGTTCCATATCCTGAAGAGTGACTATTCCCCAGAGCCGATCGTCAGAATCCAGAACCGGAAAACCAAGCAGATTGGTCTCCTGAAATTTCCGGTACAGGTCGGCCAGCGGCATATCCCTGCACACGGTCACCGGATTTTTGTTCATAACCTCGCCGACCGTCACGCCCTGCATGATGTCTAAGTCTCTTCCCTCGGCAAAGCGGATACCCCGCCGGGTCAGTTTGTCAGTGTAAATCGAATCCGGATAGAGCCACTGGGCAAATCGCGAGGCGGTCACCGCCGCAACCATCAGGGGCAGGATCATTGAATAGTCGTTACTCATCTCAAAGACAATGAGCAGGGCGGTCAGGGGAGCCCGGGCCGCACCGGCAAAAACAGCGGCCATGCCGACCAGGGCATAGGCCCCGGGAGGCCCGGAAATACCGGGTATCAGCGCGGCGAATATCTTGCCCATGGCCCCGCCGAGCATGGCGCCGATAAAAAGGGACGGGGCAAAAACACCGCCTGAATTGCCCGAGCCAAGCGTAAATGAGGTGGCCAGCGGCTTGATGAAAACAAGCAATCCCAGCAGCACGAAGCTGACGCTGGAGTGCAGGGCGCCTTCGATAAAATCCAAGCCGGAACCATAAAACGGGGGCATACCCGGGGCGGTTCCGGAACCGGCCCCGCCTGATTCCGACAGCAGGACAAAAGCCACACCGGTCAAACCGAGAAGAAGCGCTCCAACCGCCGGTTTCAACATGCCGGGAAAGTTCCAGCTGTCGAACTTCTGTTCAAACCACCCCAGCATACGGATAAACATGACCGCCGCGACTGCCGCGGCCAGGCCGAGCAGCAGGAACAGCAGAATCGTCCAGGGCGATTCCATGGAATAACTCGGCACGCTGAAGGCCGGATAATCTCCGAGAAACATCTGACTGACAATGGCTGCGGACACCGCGGCAATAACAACGTTGCCGAACATGCGCACCTGCAGCTCGCTCATCAGCACCTCAATGGCAAAGGCAACACCGGCAATAGGCGCGTTAAAGGTGGCGGCGATCCCGGCCGCGGCGCCACAGGCAACCAGGTTCCGGATCCGCTCATCAGACAACCGCAGTACCTGGCCAACAGAAGAGCCCAGGGCCGAGCCCACCTGGACAATCGGCCCTTCGCGGCCGGCCGAACCGCCGGTGCCGATACAAAGCGCCTAGGCAAGAATCTTAATCAGGGCGACCCTGGGCCGGATCCGGCCACCCTGCTGGACCAGAGCCTGCATCACTTCAGGAACACCGTGCCCCTTGGCCTCGCCCGCAAAACGGACGATGAGCGGGCCGGCCAGTACACTTCCCAATACC
This sequence comes from Deltaproteobacteria bacterium, assembly GCA_024278495.1. Taxonomy (GTDB): domain Bacteria; phylum Desulfobacterota; class Desulfobulbia; order Desulfobulbales; family Desulfobulbaceae; genus UBA10518. Next base: position 4,331 of record JAJRTB010000306.1, on the reverse strand, counting down.
GGAACCACGACAAACACGGCCACACCCAGGCCGGACAGCATTGCAAAGGATCCCTGCCGGATCAACTCAATCAAAAGGATAAAAAAAACCGCGGCACAACCGGTCAGAGCGCCGATAATCGCGGCCAGGATCAGAAAAAGCATGCCCCCGGGCGGAGAGAGCCTGTCCAGCAGGGCAACGGTCAGCTTGCGTTTCTGCATAATGACAAGAGGCTCAGGTGGTTCGGGAACAGGAACGTCTTTTGGGATACTCAAAGAAAACCAAGGTGCCCAGACCGGGCCCGACCTCAGCCCATGAGCCAACGTCAAAATCCAGGGCCACGATGCCGCAGGTCGGCACGTTGGCTATCTCCAGGCTGCCCAGAATGTTGGCGACCTGGGTTGTTTCAGGATTGTGACCGACCAGCATCACCCGGTCCCTCTGCTCCTCCAGGCCCTGGATCACCCGCAACAGACCGGTCGAGGAGGCATCATACACCTGTTTTTTCACCACGATCTCATCCGGATCCATCCCGGTCGCCAGAGCAATCAGGCCCGCCGTGGCCAGGGCCCGGCAGGCCGGGCTCGAAACGACCAGATCCGGAACCGCTCCGGCGGCCGCCAGCCGCCGCCCCATCTCCGGCGCGTTTTTTCTGCCCCGCCCGTTCAGGGGACGGTCAATGTCGGCAAGGCCGGTATCCTTCCAGCTTGATTTGGCATGCCGACAAAGCAAAAGCTGTTTCATCCCTTTTTCATCCGCTTTACGACCACCTTCCAGAGATCTTTATAGGCCGCCGCAGCCATGGAGTGGGGCACGGTGACATTGACCGGTTCCCGGTACAACCCCATTTTTTCGATATCGGCAAGATACGGGACCAGGGCCGGCAGCACATTCTTTGTCCTGATGAGCTGCCTCATCAGCTGCCAGTGCATTTTTTTTCGTTTCTCAACCATGGAGAAAAACACCATGACCTTGGACCGCTTCTCACCTATCTCCTCAAGGAAACGGAACAGCTGCTGGAGGGCCAGGTGCGAGAGGGTGGTGGGCACCAGGGGAACCAGGATATAGTCGGCCGCGTAAAAGATGTTTTCCGACAGCAGAGTTATGTTGGGCGGACAGTCGATAAAAATACGGTCATACTCTTTGCGCAGGGGCTTGAGGACCCGGCTTATGCGCCGGCGGGATTTCTTCATGTCGTCCAGGGCGATGTCTATGTTACGGTAGGAGAAATCGGCCGGCAGCAGGTCCAGGCCCGGAAAATCAGTGCCCCGGATACTGCGGTCAACATGCCTGCCGCCCCTGAGCAACTTTTTGGTATTGAACTTACGATCCGGTCGGATCCGAAAGTAATAGGTGGAGGAACCCTGGGGGTCCATATCACAGAGCAGGGTCTTCTCCCCGCCGACGGCAGACAGGTACGATAGATTCACTGCCGTTGCCGTCTTGCCGACCCCACCCTTGATATTGTATACGGCGATCACACTCATATCCGCACCCGCTCTCTGTTCATATACAGGCCACCACCTGGGCGATCAACCTCAAACATAGTCGAGGTTCCTGAATGTTCAAACACTTATCTCACTTTTCCCACCTTAAAAAGCTCTTTATACAACACCCTATTTTCCGGGCCGGCAAACTCCAGGAAACGGGCCGAGAAATCCTGCCTGACCCGGTGATGTTCATGGAACAGGTTGGTTAACAGCCCGCCCAGGGCCGCGGCCATCTTCTGATTCTTCCGGGAACCGGGCCGCAGGGCTCCCAGAAAATCCCGCAGCATCTCCTGCTGGACGGAAAGGTCGTTAAAGGTGCCCAGGTTGTCCTGCAACCGCTTCAGCTCCTTGATCACCCGGCGCATCTCCCGGTCCGGGTAGAGCGAGGCAAAAAATTCCAGAACATAGCGTAACTTCTTGCACTGGATCCGAAGGCGGTGCAGATCTTCGTCCGGCGACCGGGGGCCGATGGCGCCGCCCGCCCTGATAATTTCCCTGTACTTGCGAAGAATAATCCGGCCCGACAGCTCCATGGCCGGTGTCTCCCCCTTGACGCCGAGGGAAAAAGCGCCTCCCTTTTCCAGGACCTCCTGCCAGGACAGCAGGATGGTTTTGTACTTTTCCGAGCGCAGGAGTCCCACAAGTTTCCTGTATTCCACAGCCCGGCGGCGGCGGATTTCCGAAAAAAACGGCTCAAGCCCGTCGTGCAGGGTTGCAGGCAGTCGGGAGCGGTAGTCCTGTTCGTGGAGCAGGTAAACATCCAGATCCCGGGTTGGTCCGGTTATGGTACCGAGCCAGGCGAATTTTTCCTTGAACTCTTTTGTTACCGGGGCGGACAGAACCTTTTTTACCTGGGCCAGCCCCGTGCGGGTACGCCGGACAGCCACCCGAAAATCATGGAGAAACTCAGAGTCCAGGTCCTCAAGGATTCCCGGTTCGTTGCGCCGCATGGATTCGAGGAGATGCAGATAAATATCGGTCATGGCCCGGTGACCGGAGATCTCCGGCTCCAGGTCAATATGAAAACGGGAGCTGTAATCCAGGGGCTGACGGCCGCGACTTGCCACGCCCCGCTCGAAAAAAGAAAAACCATCCGCGGCCAAACGCACCCCGTAGGTTTCCAGAAAACGCTCCAGACGCTCTAAAAAATTACCGTAACCGCGCACCCTCTCAAGCCTTATAACGCGGTAAAGGTCGTCCGGGGGAGAGAAATTATGCTCTTCAACCGTCAGGTAGACCACGGTTTTATCGTCCCGATTTTTCACCGCAAAGGCGCTTGGGCGCATGGAATCGGTAAACAGGGGCAGCAGACCGCGCATGGCCAGGGTTGATTCAAGGAAGCCGCGCAGTTCCGAAGGCGGCAGGTCCCGGGGAAAAACCGCCCGGGACCGGGGAAGATCACCGGGCTGCCTGGAAAGCCGGCTGTTTTTCCGGTTGATCAGGCGCCAGGCGTCACCGTCGTGACAGAGGAGGTGCCCGCGCTTGTACAGGCGCCAGTCAAACGAATCAAACCAGGTGGTCTGAAGAAGCCCCGCGCGCCCGGGCCGCAGCACGAACTCCTGACCAAGATCCTCCAGCAGGGTGTCCAGGTCCAGAGAGTCCGGAAGCACCCGGACAGATCCTGCTCCCCGGAGACATCCCGGCTCAGGTCCGGTAATCGGCATTAATCCTGACATAATCAAGGGAAAAATCACAGGTATAGACCTCGGCCCGGCACTGGCCGTCCTGCAGGTCGATCACCACGGTGAAACGGTCCCTGCGCAACACGTTCGAGCAGGCCTTCTCAGCCTCGGCCCCAAGGCCGACCCCGTCCCTGACCATCTGCACCTCATCAAAATATATTGCCACCCTGTCAGGATTAAACCGGCAGTCGGACCGGCCGACCGCGGCAATAATACGCCCCCAGTTGGCATCCTGGCCGAAAAAAGCGGTCTTGACCAGGGCGGAGTTGGCAACGGTCTGGGCCGCGCTCATGGCGCATTCATCATCCCGGGCGCCCTCGACCCGGATGGTGACCTGTTTGGTTGCACCCTCGCCGTCAGCCACTATCTTGAAGGCCAGGTCCCGGCAGATCTCCTCAACAGCCCCCTCGAACAGCGCCCGTCCTTCGGGGTTGTCGTCATCGATCCAGCGATTACCGGCAAGGCCGTTGGCAAGAACAAGAGCCATGTCGTTGGTGCTGGTGTCCCCGTCAACCGTAATCCGGTTAAAGGTCTTGTCCACGCAGTCGCGCAGCACCTCCTGCAGGTCCGGAAAAACGATCTGGGCATCGGTCATGATGAAACAGAGCATGGTGGCCATGTCCGGCATGATCATGCCGGACCCCTTGGCCACACCGAAAAGAGATACGGCAACCCCGTCGATCTCAACCCGTGTCGAGGCTGTTTTGGGAACCGTGTCCGTGGTCATGATGGCCCGTGCCACGTCGTCAAAACCGTCCGGTCTCAGGCCTTTGACCAGGGCGGGCACGGCCTTTTCAAAGGGCTTGATGCTCATGGGTTCCCCGATCACGCCGGTGGACGCCACCTGGACCAGTTCGTCTGGCAGGTCGAGCTGCCAGGCCACCATCCTGCTCGTGGCCAGGGCAAGCTCCATGCCTGGTTTGCCGGTACAGGCGTTGGCATTGCCGCTGTTGACCAGCACGGCCTGGGCCTTGCCCTGGCTGAGCCGCTCCATATCCAGCAGCAGGGGCGCGGCCTTGACCCTGTTGGTGGTAAACACGCCGGCTGCCACGGCCGGAACTTCGGAATAGATAAGAGCCAGGTCAAGCCTGTCCGGATAGCGGATGCCGGCCTTGACCGCGGCTGCTGAGAACCCTTGTATCTTCACGCAAGACTCCGCCTTGAAATTAACCTGGATCCG
>JAJRTB010000305.1 GCA_024278495.1 Deltaproteobacteria bacterium | reverse complement strand
CCGAAACGGTCTGTTTTGACCTCCTGCTCAAGATGATGTCCACCGGTATACACCATCTCGCGGTAGAACGCGGCGGTAAGATTATCGGGGTGGTGACCTCCCATGACATCATGCTGCACCAAGGCCACTCTCCCTACTATTTGTTTAAGGAAATCGTCGCCCAGGACAGTTTTGAAGGGCTCTACCCCCAGGCCCGTAAAATTCCGGAGATGATCCGCAGCCTCATCCGGGAGGGGGGCAAGGCGGGCAGGATTACCCAGATGATCGCAGTGCTTAATGATCACATTCTGGAGAAGATGCTTGATCTGCTGCACGACGAGATGGGGCCGCCGCCGGTTAAGTACTGCTGGCTGCTTCTGGGAAGCGAGGGGAGACGAGAGCAAACCTTCAGGACCGACCAGGACAATGCCATCCTCTATGAGGACCCGGCAGACGGGAAGCTGAAAGAGGAGGCTGCCGCGTATTTCAGGGAATTTGCCGGCCGTGCTATTGATCACCTGGTCAAGTGCGGCTATCCCCTCTGTCCCGGTGAGATCATGGCGCGTAATCCCAGGTGGTGTCAACCCTGGTCTGTCTGGCGGGATTACTTTCAGCGCTGGATAGCGGCGCCTGATCCGCAGGAACTGCTGAATGCCATGATATTTTTCGATTTCCGGGCGGGCTACGGTGACGGCTCCCTGGCCGGAAAATTACGTGATTACCTGGTCGCCTCCACGAAGCGCCAGGAGATTTATCTCATGCACCTGGCACGGGAATGTATTATGAGCCGGGTTCCCCTGTCTTTTTTCAAATCCTTTATCGTGGAAAAAAACGGTGAACACCGTAACACTCTGGATATCAAACGCCAGGGACTCACCCCCTTTGTCAACTTCGCCCGGGTCATGGCCCTGAAGCACGGTGTCAGGGAAACCAACACCCTTGACCGCCTCAAGGCCCTGGCCGAGGAGCAGCATATTCCCGAGGACCTCTGGTTTGCCGCCAGGGAGGGATATGAGCTGCAGATGCAGCTGCGGCTCGTTCACCAGCTCCATCAGATCGACAACGACCAGGTCCCGGATAACTATATCAATCCGGCCCAGCTGACTGAACCGGAAAAGCGCATGCTTAAAGAGGCCTTTGGTGTGATTGAACGGCTGCAGGGTCTTCTGCGCACTGAATTTCCGGTGGTTTGACAGGGCCGCTTATGCTTGGTTTTTCAGGCTGGTTCAGAAAACCGCATCCCGTTATCCGGGAAAACAACGCCTTTTTTACGAAGTTTGACCAGTCCCGTCCCCTGTCCGAATATACCTTTGTGGTCTGCGACACCGAATTGACCGGTTTGAACAAGCGCCGGGACGAGATCATCGCCATTGGCGCGGTCAAGATCATTGACCTGCGGATCGAGTTGACCCGGACCTTCCACCAGTATATACGGCCCCGGGACCTGAACCATACCGACTCCACCCTGATCCACAGGATAACCCCGGAACAGCTCCGTACCATGCCCCCTATTGAAGAGGTGCTGCCGGAGTTTATCCGGTTTTGCGCGGACGCGCCTCTTGTCGGTCATCACGTTGTCCTGGACATGGATTTTTTAAACCGGGCGGCCCGGGAGGTGCTGGGCGGGACCATGGCCAACCCGAGTATTGATACCATGCGGCTGGCCATGGGCTACAAGGAGGCCCGCTTCATGGATCAGCGCTGTCGCGAGAAGTTGTCTGCCTCCTATGCCCTGAATGATCTGAGCCGGGAGTTTGATCTGCCGGAATTCAAGCCCCATGACGCCCTGGAGGACGCCCTGCAGACCGCCTACCTTTTTTTGTTTCTGGTGAAGAAGATGCGGCAGGGGCGGATTCGCACGCTGAAAGACCTGTATGAGGCAGGCAGGAATGTGCAGCTGATTTATTAGTTGCAGAATCCGGTGGGCGTTCAGCCTTCCATAGTCGGATTCAGGCATTTATTGCACGGAGGGACGGGAAGATACGCGTTATGTGGGGGCGGAACGCTGTTCGCCCTTGACACAAGTACCACAAAATTGCATAATCTGCATAACTTGAACCTTGCTTTTTCAATTCGCTTTGTGCTACAAGGTGGGAGTAAGAGGAAAAGTGCGGCGATTGCCTGTATTGAAAGGTACAGCTGCAGGTAATCGCGGTAATCTGGGGGCGTTTCCCAGCAATGAATGAGGAGGAGGAGGAGATTATGAGTGATGCTAGTAGGTACTGGACTGAAAACATTCGACTGGTTATCGGGTGTCTCATTGTCTGGTTCATTGTTTCATACGGTGCCGGCATCCTGTTCGTGCATCAGTTGAACACTATCCGGATCGGTGGCTACCAGCTAGGTTTCTGGTTTGCTCAGCAGGGTTCCATTTATACTTTCGTTGCCCTGATTTTCTTTTATGCGTCAAGGATGAACACACTTGACCATAAGTACAACCTTCAGGAAGACTAGGGAGGGAACAGATGGAACTCAAAACAATGACCTTTCTGATAGTGGGCTTTACCTTTGCCCTCTATATCTATATCGCCATCCGGTCCCGGGCGGCCTCCACCAGTGAATTTTACGTGGCGGGCAAGGGCGTGCACCCCGTTCTGAACGGTATGGCCACCGGCGCCGACTGGATGTCGGCGGCATCATTTATCTCCATGGCGGGCCTCATCGCCTTCAAAGGCTATGACGCGTCAGTCTTTCTCATGGGCTGGACCGGCGGCTACGTTCTGCTGGCCATGCTTCTGGCTCCGTACCTGCGGAAGTATGGCAAGTACACGGTGCCCACCTTCATCGGCGACCGGTTCTATTCCCGGACGGCCAGGGTGACCGCGGTTCTCTGCCTGGTTATCGCCTCCCTGACCTACGTTATCGGCCAGATGAAGGGAATCGGCGTTGCCTTTTCCCGTTTTCTGGAGGTTTCCTTTGAGATCGGCCTGTTCGCGGGCATGGGTATCGTGTTCATTTACGCGGTTCTCGGCGGCATGAAGGGTGTTACCAATACCCAGATCGCCCAGTATTGCGTTCTGATCTTTGCCTATACGGTGCCCGCGGTCTTTATCTCCCTGCAGCTGACCGGCATGCCGATCCCCCAGCTCGGCCTTGGCAGCACCATGACCGACGGCGGCATGCATGTTCTCGACAAGCTTGACCTGGTTCTGACCGATCTCGGGTTCAAGGAGTACACGGCCCAGAAGGGGGGGACGCTCAATATTTTCCTCTATACCCTGTCGCTGATGATCGGCACGGCCGGGTTGCCCCATGTTATTATCCGCTTCTTCACCGTGCCCAAGGTCCGTGACGCCCGCTCATCCGCCGGATGGGCCCTGGTTTTTATCGCCATTCTCTACACCACCGCGCCCGCGGTCGGCGCCATGGCCCGTCTGAATCTGATGCACACCATCCAGATCGGCGAGGTCGGCAGCCCGGACGGCAACCTGTTGTATGAAGACCGTCCCGCCTGGTTCAAGAACTGGGAAAAGACCGGTCTGCTCAAGTTTGAAGATAAAAACGGCGACGGCCGGATCCAGTACTACGGTCCGGGCCTGAAAGACAAAGAAGCCGAGTTCGGCTGGGCCGGCAACGAGATGGTCAAGGTCGACCGCGACATCATGGTCCTGGCCAATCCCGAGATCGCCAACCTGCCCAACTGGGTTATCGCCCTGGTCGCCGCCGGTGGTATCGCCGCCGCTCTGTCCACGGCCGCCGGCCTGCTGCTGGCCATTTCCTCGGCCATTTCCCATGACGTGCTGAAAGGTATCTTCATGCCGGATCTGACCGACAAGGGTGAGCTCCTGGCCGGGCGTATCGCCATGGCCGGCGCCATCTGCGTGGCCGGGTATTTCGGTCTGCATCCTCCGGGATTCGCGGCCCAGGTTGTGGCCCTGGCCTTTGGCCTTGCCGCCTCCTCGATCTTCCCGGCCCTGATGATGGGGATCTTCTCCAAGAAGGTCAACCGGACCGGCGCCACCGCCGGCATGCTTTGCGGTATCGGGGCCACCCTGGTCTATATCTTCTGGTTCAAGGGCTGGTTCTTTATCCCCGGAACCAACATGCTGCCCAACACGGCTGACAACTGGTTCCTGGGTATCGCGCCCGAGGCCTTCGGTTCGGTCGGCGCGGCCATCAACTTCGCGGTTGCCTTTGCCGTATCCGCGGTTACCCCGCCGCCGCCTGAGCATATTCAGCATCTGGTCGAGGACATCCGTGTCCCGAGCGGCGCCGGATCTGCCGTGGATCACTAAACAGAAAGAATTTTAACTCTTTCGGCGCGCCTTCTCAGCAGGAGGGCGCGCCGTTTCTGTTTTCAGGGCGGGAGGGGGCTGCCGCCCCGGCATGATGAATGAATACTGGAGAGAGTGCGATGGCCACCCTTTTTCTTCGACCTGAACAATGCTGTCTCTATGTGGTGGATCCCCAGGAAAAATTGATGGCCCGTATCCATGAGGCTGAGCGGGTTGTGCGGAAGACGAGTCTGATGATTCACCTGGCCCGTACCCTTGATTTTTCCATTCTTGCCAATACTCAGTACCGTGAGGGGATCGGTCCGATTGTCCCGGAGCTGGCTGAGTTGCTGGTCGATGTGCCCTGTCCGGACAAGCTCTGTTTCAACGGCCTTGGAGACGCCGCAGTG
>JAJRTB010000304.1 GCA_024278495.1 Deltaproteobacteria bacterium | reverse complement strand
GGCAGATAGACGGTGAAGGTCGTCCCTTCTCCCACGGCCGAGCGTACCGAAATATAGCCGTTGTGTTTGGTGATGATGGAATGGGCGATGGCCAGGCCCAGGCCGCTGCCCTCCTGCTTGGTGGTGAAATAGGGATCAAAGATTTTATCAAGATGTTCTTCCGTGATCCCGCATCCTTCATCCTGCACCGTGATCCGGACGTAGCGTTTGTCCGGCTGATTCAGGGGGATTGCCGTCCCGTCGTTTGTAAAGTTGGCGCAGCGGATCCGGATTTCTCCGCCGTCGGGCATGGCCTGTTTGGCGTTAATGACCAGGTTTTGAATAACCTGGCTTATCTGTCCGGCATCGGCATCGACCAGAAACAGGTCGTCAGGGATGTCAAACCGGCAGGATATGGGGCTGCCCCGCAGAACAAAATTTGCCGAATCGGTAATGGTTTCGTCAAGGGGACAGGTCTTGGTGACCGGGTCTCCACCTCTGGAAAAGGTGAGCAGCTGCCGGGTCAGTTCCTTGGCTCGCAGAGAAGCCTTGCGCGCATCGTTGAGGAGCGAGTACTGCTCACTGTCCCGGTCGATTGTCATTTCCGCCAGCTCGATGTTGCCCAGGATGGCGGAAAGTATGTTGTTGAAATCATGGGCAATGCCTCCGGCCAGGACTCCGACCGACTCGAGTTTCCTGACCTTGAGCAGTTCTTCTTCTGTTTTGCGCTTTTCCGTGACGTCCCGGAAGACCAGCACCGTGCCGATTATTGTACTGTCCTTGTCAAAGATCGGCGCTCCGCTGTCTTCAATAATATATTGGGTCCCGTTCCGGGCGATAAGGGCCGTGTGGTTCGCCAGCCCGACAACCCTGCCGGTCGCAAGTACTTTGGCAACCGGGTTTTCGCACGGCTTGCCTGTTTTTTCATTAATTATTCGAAAGATCTCCTGGACCGGCCGCCCAACGGCCTCCTCCTGTTTCCAGCCGGTCAACTGCTCCGTCACCTTGTTTATCCGGACAATTCTGCCGTCAAGGTCCGTGGTAATAACGCCGTCGCCGATGGAACGCAGAGTCACGGCCAGACGTTCCTTTTCCTGGAGGATCTTGCCGGCCTGCTCTTCCACCAGCTGTTCCAGGTTCCGCTGGTACGCCAGAATCTGCTTGCTGTAATTCATCCGTTCAAGAGCGCCGGCGCAGATATCGGCCACAGAGTCGAGAAAGTTGACGTCATCGACGTCGCGGGGATTGTCGCCGCCCGTAAAGAGCATGATCAACCCGTAATTTTTGTTCCCTGTTCGTATCGGAACATAATAATGGCCATGGAACCCCGGATCGGGCAGATGTTCGATGCGTTGATCCCCCCCCCGGGGTGAATGGACAATAATGTCTCTGGCCAGAACCCGGCTGAAAAAATGATCGACCGGCAGGCGTCTGATCGCCTCGACATGGGGTTGGGACAGGTTGCAGGACGCCCGTAGTTGCAGATCACCTCTCTGTTCATCAAAGAGGAATATCGCTCCCCTCGGGTCAATATTCAGCGAGTCAACAGAAATGAGAAGCTCCAGCACCTGTTCGAGAAAAGTGTCGATTTCCTTTGCCTTCAGGGAGAGCTCCAGCAGGGCGTTGATCGTGGAGCGCCGGGTTGCTTCATAAAACGCCTGCCTGGAATTATCCTCGATCATGGCTTCGAGGATCTCTATTTTCCTGGCCAGGCGCCGGGTTGACCTGCGGGATAGAGTTTTGCCGCTCTGTTCCGTCATTGTCCCTGCCTTGTGCCATGTTCGAGAAATTGTACATTGAACGTACAGGCATCGTGACCGGTCAGCACACACTCGACCTGCTCAACGGAAAGCGGTACGTGATAATGCGTGCCCAGCCCGTCAACAAGTCCCTCCACCAGGTGACAGAGGTGTCTTCTCGATTTGTAGGTGAGAGCCAGTCCTTCCGGTCCCTTGTCATCAACAAAAAACTTCGGAACCTCGGCCCCCTGGTACAGTTTTTTCACCTCGACATGATGGATCATGGAGGCGGTTTTGAGAAAATCGCGCGGATGGGTGTAGGGAGTAAAAAAATGAGGATAACGTTTGGCCAGCTTCGGCAGAGCGTGTCGGCCCATCTCTTTGAGCAGGGCCGGTAGAGGAGTTGCGGTTTTTTTCGCCGCATTCCGCACGATGACGTCAAAAACTTCGTCAGGATACGAGCCGGGACTGACTATTTCGAAGGGGTCCAGTTCCCCGGTGTCACAGGTCTCAACAATGTCCTCGTAGATCTCCTCCCCGTGCCGGGACACGATGAAATCTTCGAGCAGGTTGAAAATAATGCCTTTCATGTTTCCCCCATTGACTTTCCCGGTTCCGGTCGCGTTTTCCTGCATCCTGAACCCGTGAACGTTCACCTGCGGCGCAGCCGACAGTATTCATGCATGCTATAAGCTTTTGTATCGCTTCGTCAACTGGAAAGCGCTTACTGGGAAGAGTAACCGTTCTCCAGGGCAAGGAGCCTCCCCTTCAGGTTCAGGCCGCCTCTAAAGCCGGTCAGATCCCCGGATGAACCTATGACCCGGTGGCAGGGGATGACCAGGGGGAAGGGGTTGGCATGGGCCGCGCCGCCTGCGGCCCGGGCCTTGTTGCGGTTGCCGAGCAGGGCGGCGATTGCTCCGTAACTCATGGTCTGGCCGTAGGGGATGGTGCGGATAATGGCCCATACCCGGCGCTGGAACGTTGTGCCTTGCAGGTGCAGGGGGAGTGAAAATTCGGTGCGCTGTCCGGCCAGGAATTCCTGGATTTGACGGGCGGCCCTGTTCAGAACAGGTGACTCGCCCTCTGCGGAAGCGGCAGGGGGTGTGGTTTTTCGGGAACAGCCCGGCAAGACAATTTCAATCAGCCCCCGGTGATCGGCCAGAATCTCAAGGGGACCGAGTTGCGTCTGGATGGTGCTTGCCTGGAGCATGGTTGAAAAGATTTCAGTAAACGCGCTGGTCCCGCAGAAATTCGAGCCAGACAGGCGCGGCGGCCCGGCCTCCGGTTTCGCCGGATCCCAGGCTCTGGTTGCGGTCGTGGCCCATCCAGACCCCGGTTACAAGTGTCGGGGTATAGCCGATGAACCAGGCGTCCCGGTTGTTGTCGGTGGTGCCGGTTTTGCCGCGGCTTGCCGGGATTCCCCGCGCAGCCCTGCCCGTGCCCCGTTCAATAACCTGGGCCAGCAGGCCGGCTACCTGACGGGCCGTCTCCGGACTGAGGACCTGAACCGGTTCCGGCATGGGCCAGGGGAGTTTGCGGCCCTGACGGTCCCGGACAGAGGTGACGGCCGTGGGCGGTCGCAGTTCTCCATGATTGGCAAAGACGGTGTACGCTCCGGTTATCTCCAGCAGGGTTACCGGCGAGGAACCGAGCGCCAGGGTCAGGTCCGGCTGGAGCGGAGAGACGATGCCCATCTTT
>JAJRTB010000303.1 GCA_024278495.1 Deltaproteobacteria bacterium | reverse complement strand
GGCCCCTGAGAGCGCTTTCACCATTGTGGTTGCAAAAGCGGATGGTTGGACATTCTGTGAGTGGTTACGCTCCGGGAAGGGAGGGGAGCATGCAATGGAATACCATGTTGATAAGGTGACTTTGCCGGTATATCTTTAATTCGTCCGCAGTAAAGGTTTAAACCCCCGCCTTTCAGGCGGGTAGCTTTAAGCCAGCAGTTGTATTAAAATACTTGGCATGGAATATCGAACAGGCAGCCATACCAAGTATAAAATTGAATACCATTTTGTTTGGGTAACCAAGTATCGATACCAGGTATTGCAAGGTCCTCTTGCCGGACGAGTCCGGGATCTCGTACGCCAGACATGCGAGTATTTTGAGATTCAGATATTGCGCGGTGTCGTGAGTAAAGACCATGTGCATATTCTTGTATCGGCGCCACCCTCCATATCTCCATCGGAGATAATGCGTCGCGTGAAAGGTCGTACCTCTCGCAAAATTTTTGAGGAATTTCCTCATGTAAAAAAGCGGTATTGGGGGCGTCATTTTTGGGCACGCGGCTATTTTTGCGTAACAGCAGGTGAATTGACCAAGCAAATGATAGATGAATACCTTGCGCATCACTTTGAACGAGACCCCAATGATGGTTTTGAAGTTGAACCTTAATCAACCGGCTGCGCAGCCTGCCGGTATTGCTGGACTTTCAGTCCGCGAATTTAAACCCACCCACTTGAAGTGGGTGGTTGTTTAGTTCAATGGTGGCCGGGATGGATGAGCGAATCAGTTTCAGGGCTTCCTTGACAATCAGGCTGATCTGCAGGGGCGAGTCCTCATGCTTCTGCTTTCTGGAAAAGGTGAGGATCTGGCGGACCAGGCCTCTGGCCCGTTCAGACGCCTTGCGTACCTGGCGCAGGTTCTCGGCCACCTCGGAGCCGTCCTCCACCTTCAACTGGGCCAGTTCGGTATATCCGATGATGGCGGAGAGGATGTTGTTGAAGTCATGGGCAATGCCGCCGGCCAGGGTGCCGATGCCCTCCATCTTCTGGGCCTGGCGCAGTTCCACTTCCATCCGCTTCTGACGGGTGATGTCGGTGAGGACCGACTGGACAAACATCTCGCCGCTGGACTCAAAGGAGCTGAACGTTGCCCGAACGTCCCGGGTTTCACCGTCAAAACGCCTGATCTGCCATTCAAGGGATACTGTCTCGCCGGCCAGGGCCTTTTGGATCAGCTCGCCGGCCTTTGTTGTTGACCTGCTGCCGTCCGCCTGGAATTCCGGCGCGCTTTCATCGGCTGAGAGGCCGATGAGCTGCTCCCGGCTGCAACCGAAAAGCTCCAGGGCCTTCTTGTTACAGGCGATACAGGTGCCCTGGCTGTTGCGGATAAGGATGGCGTCACCTGCGCTTTCAAAGAGGGACCGGTACCGGCTTTCGCTTTCCAGCAGAAGCGCTTCGGCCTTTTTGCGTTCGGTTATGTCTATGCCGACGCTGAGCATCTCCATGAACTGACCGTTTTCGTCCAGGACGACCCTGTTGCTCCACTGGATCCAGACCCGGGTCCCGTCCTTGCAGATATTTTCGTTTTCATTGAGAGCATAGGCCTCGGGCCGTTTGAAAATATCCTCAATCATGGCGGAAAGATTACGGCCAGAGACGGATTCGGTTTCAGCCATTATGGTGCCGACCACATGGCGGCCCTTGATTTCATCCAGGCTGTAGCCGAAAAGGCGGCGGCCGAAATTGTTGAGAAAGAGGATGCGGCCGTTTTTATCCCAGCGCAGAATGACGGAGTTGGCATGCTGCACCAGCTCCCGGTATTTTATTTCACTCCTGCGCAGACGGCTGATTTTCTCCCTGATCTCCTCCTGCATGCGGACAAAGGCCCGGGCCAGGGTCCCGATTTCATCCCGGCGGTCCGTATGGGGCGGTTCAACCATGCGCCCCGCGGCAAAATCGTTTGCCGCCCTGGTCAGGCCGGAAATGGGTCTGATCAGAGCTGACATGATCCAGGCCAGGGCCGGGCCGGTGACCACCAGAATGGTGATCACGATAACCAGGATACCCGCGCGAAACCGCTTCAGCCAGGCGGACTTGACGGTCTGCGGGGTGGCGTGGCACACGGTCCAGCCCCAGGGGATGAACGAGGCGTGGAAGACTTTGTAGCGTTCTTTGTTTTCCCGTAAAATGGTTCCGCCGCTGCCGGGCTGTTCCGGGAGAGCGACAAGGAAGTCGGCGAGGGCCTCGCTTCCCTGTCTCAAATGCGGATGCAGCAGGACAGCGCCGGCTGAATCAATGATAAAGATGTAGTCCCCGCGTTCGGGATCAAGGCGGGACGTTCGCTGTAACTCCTGGAGTACGCTTTGTTGCGCCGCCTCCCGGAACTGTTCGGGCTCGGGCATGGAACGCAGCCTTTTCTCGGCCTGTTCCAGTTGTTTGATAACGGCGTTGATCCGGTCTTCAGAGGCTTGTTGGAGCGAGGCGTCGTACAGGTCGGCGACCTGATAGTAAATCAGCAGGACGATCAGGGATACGGCCAGGAGAAATACCCCCTGGGCGAGGATGGTCAGCCTGGTGGCAAGGGAGAGCTTGTACCTCATCACAGGGGTTGTACCTGTTGTGTGGCTTCACCTGTAAAAAAACTTACGAAATCTCATCACCGTTGAGTATACGGTGGACGTTTCAGGAAAATCAAGGAATTTTAGCGTAACTCGTCACTCTGCGATTTTACCTGCCCATAGTTTGTAAATGGTCAGGGGCGCCGCAGATTCGTGCCGTCGCGACCGTGCGAAGATGCGGTGCCCCTGATCACTTCCATTTTAGCGGGCCGGGTGCAGATCGAATCCAGCGGACTGCGCACCCCGTGACCGCCCCGGTTGAGGACATGGGTGTAAATCATGGTGGTGGATACATCGGCGTGGCCCAGCAGCTCCTGCACCGTCCGTATATCATAGCCGTTTTCCAGAAGGTGGGTGGCGAAACTGTGCCGCAGGGCGTGGCAGTTCACCCGCTTGGCGATTCCGGCGCGGCCGGCCGCTTTTTTCACCGCCTTCTGCAGCCCGTTTTCATGAACATGATGGCGGCGAATCTCTCCACTGCGCGGATCAGCGGATAACCGCCTGCTGGGAAAGACATACTGCCATCCCCATTCCCTTGCCGCGCCGGGATATTTTCGCGCCAGGGCGCCCGGCAGGTACACCTCGCCCCTGCCGTCCTCCAGGTCGGCCCTGTGCAGTTTCCGCACTTCCTCGAGGTGACGTCGGAGAGCATCAACCAGTTTTTCCGGCAGGGGAACGACCCGGTCCTTTTTGCCCTTGCCGTCCCGGACAACGATCTGGCCATAGTTAAAGTCAATGTCCTGAACCCGCAGCCTCACGCAGTCCATCAGCCGCATGCCCGTCCCGTAGAGCAGAGACGCCATCAGCCGGTGCTGGCCGCTCATCTCTTCAAGGAGCCTCAGTACCTCCCCCTGGCTCAGCACGACCGGCAGTTTTCTGGGCCGGCGGGCCCGGATAAAATCACCCAGTTCACCAAGCGGACGCTCAAGAACCTGGTTATACAGGAATACCAGGGCGTTGAGGGCCTGATTCTGGGTACTGGCCGAAACCTGACGCCGGACGGCGAGGTGCTGGAGAAACGATACCACCTCGTTGACCCCGAGACCGGCGGGGTCCCTGTTGTCATTGTAGGCGATAAAGCGAACCACCCATGATTCATACGCCTGTTCGGTCCGGATCGAATAGCCGCCCCGCCGGAGGGTTACCAGGAGTCGTTTCAATATGCCCCGGTGTGATCGCCTGACCAGGGCCAGCCGGGACCCGGGAATGTTTTCCAGCCGGTCCAGTGTTTTTTCCACGGGCAGGTCCGGCGCAACGGTAGGGTGCGAATCCGGAAGGGATGAGGCATGCAGCCAGAGATCCCAGTCCACCTCCTTGTGCCAGGGAACCTCAAGCATTTCGAATAAATTCTGCATAGCATCGACAATTTGCCTGAACTGCCAGTCCTTGAGCCGTGTGTTTTTGCTCTGTTTTTCAAGAAAAGAGATGACTTCCGCCGGACCGCGCGAGGCAAGTTTTCTGCCGGGATATGCCTTGATGTACTGCTCAACCCTGATCACATACCAGCGCGTAACCTTCGGGGGGACACCGTTTTTTACCAGGTGTTGGACATAGCGGTCCCAGAACGACCGAACCGCATCATTCCCGCTTGTCTTTGGCAATTGCATATGATATAGGATAAATGGAATGTTAATCTTTTACATGAAAGGTATCACCAGAAGGAAAGCAAGTCAATAGGCAGAATACGCCTAGCACAATATTGGCTCATTCTGCCTATTTCACTGATAGCGCAGAACCGCTTGCGCGGTCCTGCGCTATCGGCGCAGGCGCTGAGCTTCGCTCCAGTC
>JAJRTB010000302.1 GCA_024278495.1 Deltaproteobacteria bacterium | reverse complement strand
CGACAATGAACGGAAAACGGCTCTCTGGCAGATGCACACAGTGCAAAAAGAGATATTATTTACCAGAAAACACTCCCTCTGTCAAGCAGAAGAACATTGACGGGAACCTTGTGGCTGAAAAAAGCAAAAAACCGCAGCTACAGGAACCTGTGACTGCGGGAAAGGGATACGTCTGATAGTTTCGTACAGTTTATGCCTTTTTGCGCATCCGGCACATTATGCCCGGCCCGCCCGGCAGGACAAAAGAAACCTTGCGATGATCCGCCGTTACTGTTTGGGAAGCAGGTCTCCCAGGTCAATATCAAAATCATCCAGGGCCGTACCGGTCTTGACGGACGGCATGACCTTACCGGTCTCGGCAGGCGCGGCAGACGCATCCAGGTCTATATCGACCTTCAGGTCTTCCAGGCCGGAGCCGGTTCCGTCCTGGTCATCGCCTGCCGGTTCCGGCTCTTCCACAACCGCAACCTCCACCTCTTCCCCGGCCGGAGTCTCTTCAACAGACAGCTCTTCTACCGCTACCGGCTCTTCGTCCGCTACCGGCTCTACGTCCGCTACCGGCTCTTCAGCAACAGGTTCTTCGGCCGTTGGTTCCTCGTCAAGCACCACGTCGACAGACTCTTCTCCGGCATCCTCCCCGCCACTGAAGTCGACAAAAACCTCATCATCATCCGTGCCGAGATCAAAGGCCTCTTCCGTTTCCTCACCACCGACATCAACTGTCGTTTCCTCTTCTGAAAAATCAAGCTTGAGAAATTCAGGCGGTATCACGGCGGCAATCGTGCCTTGCAGCTCTTCCGCCGCTTTGCTTATATTCTTGCCGCATTTGACACAGGTTTCCAGGACATCGAATGAAATAAAGCTGCATTTGGGACAACGCATAATACTCGCCTTTATTGAAGGTAAATAAATAACTTCCCTCTCAGATTTTCATATTATCGCACACGCTTTATACAAAAATCAAGGTACATTTTCACGGAATCACATGAATATCCGGAAAATTTTGAGCTGCAGCGCCGAAAACAAACAGCCGGGCAAGCCCCCCGGGCCGTTCGTCACGATATTAAACGACCCTGCGGCAGGACGCCTGGCCCGGCAATACCGCCGATATCAACCAGACCGGTCATCCAACTTCTTTCAATCCCGCGACCAACAGGGTATTATCTCCGCACAACAACCCCCTCTACGACAAAAAAATGGCTCCAAAAAAGACAGGCTCCAGAAAAAAGAAACTGGCAGGACCATCCCGGTTTGCCCGGAAACTTCAGGCCAAAAAGCGGCAGCAGTCATTTGACTTTTCCAGGGAATTTGACCTGGCCGCCCGGCAGTTCAGGCACGGCCGCATGCAAGAGGCCGCCGACACCTACCGCCGCATTCTGTCTGTCAATCCGGAAGAACCCCAGGCCCTGTACGGTCTCGGCATCACTCTCCCGCATCTCGGTCAACCGGACAACGGTATTGAACTGCTGAAAAAATCCCTGGCCATTGACCCGCAATACGCTGCCGCCTATAACGCTCTTGGGGTGCTGCTGATTGACAAAAGGGCATATGAGGACGCGGCAACGGCCTTTCGCAAGGCTCTGAAGATACAGCCGGACCACGCCATGGCCTGCAACAACCTGGGCAACGCCTTAAGTGCCCGGGGGCAGTTTGCGCAAGCGGTTCCAATGTACAGAAAAGCGCTGAAAATCAAACCTGACTATGCGGAGGCATACAATAACCTGGGCACGGCCTGCGTCGAACTTGGCCGGTACAGGGAAGCTGAGCGCCAGTATACAAAAGCGCTGGAGCTCAACCCCTCGTATGCCGATGTGTATCAGGGCCTTGGCCGTCTGTTCAAAATCCAGGGTCAGACCGAAAGGGCCAGGGAATGTCTCCGAAAGGCCCTGGCCATTGCCCCGGACTGCACCCCGGCCTACCTGAGCCTCACCGGAACCGAAAAGTATATGCCGGGCGATCCCCGTCTGGCGGAGATGGCGCGGCTGTACGAACAGCCCTCCCTTGCCGATGACCGGAAGATGTTCCTGGCCTTTGCCCTGGGCAAGGCGTACGGGGATACTGGTGAGTATGACAAGTCGTTTTCATGCCTGCGCAAAGGCAACAGGCTGAAACGTGCCACGTACGCCTATTCCCCGGAAGAGGAAGCTCTCCGCTTCAAGGCAATTAAAAACTCTTTTGGAACCGGAGAGGCAGCCCGTACAATCAGGGGGGCCCCCACTGACGCGACCCCGATCTTTATCCTGGGCATGCCCCGTTCCGGCACATCCCTGGTCGAGCAGATTCTGGCCAGCCATCCGGATATCCACGGCGCCGGAGAACGAACCGACTTCAGGCAAATTATCCAATCGGAAACAGGAACCAGGACCCCGCACCAGGCCATGGAACAGCTACAGAGGGGCGGCGACCGGCGTGTTGCGCGGATCGGCAGGGAATATCTCGCCAGACTGCGTGCCCTGGCGCCGGAAGCGCGGTTCATCACAGACAAGATGCCCCACAACTTTCTCTTCATCGGCGCCATCCGCCTGGCCCTGCCCGGAGCCAGAATCATCCATTGCCGGCGCGACCCCATGGACACCTGTTTCTCCATCTATAAAAACCTTTTTTCCGGCCGGCACGACTATGCCTATGATCTGGCAGAACTCGGGCAATACTATCTTCTGTACCTGGATCTGATGGAACACTGGCAGACAGTGCTTCCGGGAGTCGTCTACAACCTCGACTATGAGAAACTGGTCCGGGACCAGGAAGGGGAAACCAGAAAACTGCTCCACCACTGCGGCCTGGAATGGCATGATAACTGCCTCGAGTTTCACAAAACCAGGCGCAACGTGAGCACCCTGAGCTCGGAGCAGGTGCGCCGGCCGATCTACCGCGATTCCGTCCAGCGCTGGAAACGATATGACGACTACCTGCAGCCGCTTCTGCGCATTATCTCTGAGACAAAAACCGTCTGAACCGGGGCGGATTACTTCTCGGGGGGCATGTCGCTGCGTACGGCCCGCACCACCCTGCTTTTCTTGGAATTACGAACCTTGCCGAACTTGACCCGTTCATCGTAGATCTCGCCGCTGCCGCATTTGCGCCAGGACAGATAGCTGGTGGGCGCGGTGTTGGGAAAAAAATCCAGGTTGATGTAGGGTTCGGAGCCCTTGACCCGGATGGAACGCAGTTCATCGGTGGTGGGCAGACGCCAGTCGGAAAAACCGCCAAATTGCGTTTTGTTCAGTTCGTCGATAAAGGCCTCGTGCGCGCCGGTCCAGTCATAGGTGTTGCCCATGTCATGAATCGAGCCGTCCCTCGTCTTGACCTCCCAGATCAGGCCGGTCCTGTTATCCCGAACCATGGCCCAGCGCGGCGCGTCCACCGGCAACTCGCGGCCCTGGCCGTCAAGCTTGGTAAAAGGTTGCCCGGTTGACCGGTCAGCGGCAAGCAGTGAAGAAGCCGGACACATGAGCAGAAAAAAAACTGCGAAAACAAATACGTTACGCATCACAACCCCCTTCTCCGACAAGAATACAACTCCATAAAGTCATCTTCATGTGTAGCCAATTACAGGGTAAAATGTATACAACCGCTTACCTTCATGTACTCTCTCATCGTAGCATATGGTGTACCGACAAGGCAACTCCGCGGCCCATAAAAACCGACAAAAAAAAGCCGGCCGTCTGCTGGAGCAGACAGCCGGCCCGGGCGGAGGAGGGAAGTATTCCGCTCGTTTCGACTCCTTAGTCGACTTTCTGGTTATACCGCTCCTTGTAATAGGCCTTCATTACTTCCACCTTTTTCGGGTCAAACCCTTGCGTAAACCACTGGTGGCGCGGATCACTGTCTATGTATTTTTTGATGATCTCGTCATAGAGTCCGGCCTGACCGGCCTTTTCGCAGGCCTCCTTCACTTCCGGCATGAACTCGG
>JAJRTB010000301.1 GCA_024278495.1 Deltaproteobacteria bacterium | reverse complement strand
TTCGGCCAGGACGGTTTATTTTTTACGGAGGGCTTGGGGGGTCGGTTAGAAGAAACACTGCGCCCGAACAAAAAAATCTTCATTACGGCCAGACTCCGGCGAAATGCCCGTTACTCGTCACTGGCGCCGTATTTTCGCACGGTCACGACGTGCAGCATAGACAGGCGATAGCAGCCGGTTGTGCCTGCGCGAAGCTGCGGCGCCAGAGAACGCGTACACACTTAAGGTCGAAAAAATGGATGGTTGGACATCCCGGGGGTAGCAAATCCTGTGACGAATACCCATTGAGTTCGTGGAATTTTGCGCCAGACCACCACTCTGCTGGTGAGCGTTTGCGGATACGGGTTCAGGAAAAAAGTCTGTTGTCTGCCTACGGGATCGGATTGCGGTTGTAGTTTTCCGAACCGTGACAGGTCTGGGCCCAGCATCTGCCCCGATCGGCAGGCACGTTTTTTTCGTAGGTCTCCCAGCCCCGCAGTGGGCCTCCCAGCAGGAAGAATTCCGTGACCGCGCCGTTGACCGTCGGGCTGACGTCGGGCCAGGTAAAGTTGCCGCCGTGGATCATGCCGCGCCCTGCTCCGTTTGAGACGCCCAGTTCACCAAGATCAACCGGGGCCGCGTGACAGGCCATGCAGCCGAGCTGGTTGCCGCCGGCGGCACGATGGTCGTTCTTGCCGTCCCCGTGGCGTTCAAAGTTGCTGCCCACTGTTTCCGGATCTTTTTCCGTCACATAGACAGTCGCCTTGTGGCACAGGGAGCAGAAGGTTTCCACGTCTGCGCCGTCACTTGTGCTCAGATCGCTGCGGCTGGTGGCGGCCTCGATTGCGGCAAAGTCAATCGCCGTCCTGAGCATCCGCTGGTTGACGCTGCCGTGGCCGCTTGTCCCGTGGCAGTCAAAGCAGCTGATCAGGTCATGGTCTCCCGGGTTCTGGTTCCAGGGCGGTTCCATGGTCACGAAGTTGCCGTTGGCAGTGGTTGGGGTGCAGTACGGATGGTCATTGGCCGCGCGAACAGCATGATAGAAGGTGTTGCCGGGATCCAGTTGATCAAAGACGTTCAGTACGTCCCCGGCGCCGGCTGAAAAGGGTTGTTTCGGCGACCGGACCAGGTAGGGCGGGTTATTTATATAGGTTGCGGTAGCGCCGTCGCTGTCGTGGCATTTGAGACAGAAGTTGTTCTGCACGTCCGTTACCCATGTTTCAAGAACATTCGTGGTTGTGTCCCGGGTGAAATAGGTGTTGCTGATCGTGATGACCGCGCCGGTGTCAGGATTGCGCAGATCGATTTTGCGGTCCCGGTGCCGGGTCGCGTCAAATCCCTCGTAATGACAGACCAGGCAGTCCGAGTCCGTTACCGTGCCGCCCTGAACATGGTGGCCGGCCAGGGAAAATTCTCCGACCACCGCCCGCCTCGGGCTGCCGACCCCGTCGTCCTGGACCGAGGCGTGACAGGTGGTGCAGCCCCGTATGCCAAAGGCGGAGTAGGGTGACCCGGTATTATGCGGGTGACAGACCACACAGTCCGCGCTGCTCTGGTGGTTCTGGTTGCTGCCCGTCCCGGTCTGGGTATGGTGAATGGTTGTGGTGTGACATGTCTGGCAGGCCGCGTTGTACGGCGGCGTATCCGTGATGTTGTCGTAGACGAAGTCACCCGGTCTGGTCTGGAAGACGGTCGGTTCCAGCGCGTCTTTGCCGAAGTCTGTTGTGTTGATGTATTTTTTCATGTTCGAGCGGACAAAGGAGAGGTTGTGCAGAGAGGTGCCGGCGTGGTTCGTTGAATAGAGCTCTTCCGTCCTGAACGAATGCAGGGAATGGCAGCTGCCGCAGTCAACGGACCCGTCCGCCAGGTGGAGGCCGATATTATTTTTTCCCGCGGCGGCGCCGCCGATCCGGTGGCAGGCAAAACACTTGTTGAACTGATCCAGGTTCCTGGGCAACAGGCCCGGGGTATGGTGGGCGCCGTGACAGTTTTTGCAGTCGTCATTGGCAAGTCCGACATAGAGTTCATTGTGGCTCAGGTTGTAGGTCGCCGTGGTTGCCGAATCGGTGTTGAGGCCGCTCCTGGCGTGGACATAGTTGATGCCCGAGGCGCCCGTACCTGCGCCCGCGTAGGCGTACACCGCCACATAATAGGTATTGCCGGCCTTGAGGCCGGTAATGTTGACCGATGTGCCGGCGCCCTTGTACACAACCCAGTCGCAGTAGAACAGACAGGAAGGATCCAGAGTGTCGCCCAGACCGATCCTTGCGTTCGCGCTGTATTCGGTCCCGTCGGCCGGATATGCCGTGTTGGGCAGGGACTGGCGGATAACGGTCAAGACGCCGTCCGCATCGGCCGGGACGTTCCAGTGTACGGTCAGGTTGTAATAGCCGTCCGCCGGAACCGGGTCGATGGTGACACCGTCGGCCTGTTGCGAGGGCTCGGTATAAAATGATCCGTCCGCGGAATAGCCGGTGCCGTCCGCATTGACGCCGTAACCCCGGAAGATGATCAGGCTGCCCGGGGGCAGACCGGTGCGGTTGTGGCTGAAGGCGCCCAGCCCCGTCCCTTCCGCCAGGGGATTGGCGGTCGGGTTAGTTGCGGGTCCTGGTGCCCAGACCGTGCCCCGCTCGGTGACCGGCGGGGTGCCGCCGTCTGTATCAACGGTCGCGCCAAGAATTGCGCTGGTTGCGGTCACGGAAGTAACCGTGGGGGTTGACAGGGTCGGCGGCGCGCTGTAGGCCGGTACGGCAAGAGTGAGCAGCAGCAGGAATGACAGCATGTTTGGCGCGGGCTGCAAAAGATGTCTTGGCATTACGGGTATCCTGGTCTGTCAGGGAGATGGCGGAGTGTTGGCTTTTTCAAGCACTTCAATCGCCCCGGTGGCTACGTTGGTAATTATTGATTCATTCGCACTGGTGATCAACAGGTCAAGCTGCAGGTTAAGCCTGCCGTGATTGGGCAACAGGTAGGCGTAATAGAAATCAGAGTATGTTCCGGTTACCGGATCAAGGATCTGGATCACGTCAAGGTTCATGTCCAGAGCGTGCAGCATGCCCGAGGAGTCAAAGGCAAGGCTCTGGACCGCGGAAAAAAGACCCTGCCAGACGGTTCCGGACATGGTGGTTTGAATCGGTCCGCCAAATGACCTGAGAAAATTGCCCTGCAGGTCAAACACTTTGATCAGATGGCTCCCCTGATCAGCCACGTAGAGTTCCGCGACTTCAAACGCTCCGGCCATACGGTAGTGGACGGCCAGGGCGACCGGAAACCTGAACTGGTCCGTGCCCGGACCCTTGCTGCCAATGTTCCCCATAAAGGTTCCGTCTGCCGCGTAGACCCAGACAACAGCCGAAACACTGTCGACAACGTAGACATTGTCGTCCCGGTCAAAGGCGATGTCGTTGGCCATCTGTATTGTTTTGTTGCCGAACGAATCCAAGAGGTTGCCCGTGGCGGAATAGACATCAATATTTTTGCTGATTCCGTTGCCGACAAAGATCTCTCCCCCGGAATTCACGGCAACACCCAGGGGACGACCGATACCTTTGATCTCACCGGTCAGGTTCCAGGCGGAATCATAGATAAAAACAGAGTTGGTTCGCGGATTGGAAACATAAAAATGGTTATCACTGCTCCCGGCTATCTGGTTGGGATAGTCATTGGCATGGAGAACGGCAAGCGCGTCCTGATAGCCGAATCTGGCCCTGGTGAATGTCTCGCCCGGAACAAAGATACGGGACAGCGGGATGTTCCCGGTGGTCAGGGCGCTGTTGGGCGGCACGGTTGCAGGGTCAACCCGAATGCGGTTAGGCCCGTGTCTGGCCAGGATCAGGGTGTATGCTCCTGATGCATCAGTGACTGCTGACGGTTCGCCCGGGTCTGGAGAGGTGTTGTCGTTGGTGTCGGCAAAGACGGTCACACCGGGAAGTCCGGCTTCACCCGGATCCTGGCCGCCGTTACCGTTGATGTCATTCCAGACTGTCCCGTTGAGAGTAACCGGCTGAGGCCAGGTCAGAAAGTTGACATAGATGGTCTCGCCTTCCGCGCCTGTTCTGACAAAAGAACCGGCAACAAGGCTGTGACCCGAAGGCAGACCGGTTTCCAGAACATGGATGGTATAGGTGCCCGGCAACAGGTTGGCAAAGGTGAACATCCCGTTTTCATCAGTTATCGCGATGGGTTCACCGGGGTCATAGATGCCGTTGCCGTTGAGGTCGATAAAGACGGTTCTGCCGGACCAGCCGAAAGCGGTATCAGAATCCAGCAAAAAACCGGTGACAGTCACGGCTTTGACATAGCCCAGATTAACGGAAGCCTGTTCACCGGCGGTCAGGCTGAGCAGAGTCGGGTTGTGGCCGGAAACAGTACCCTGGTAATATTCCGGGGGCAGGGTGCTTTTGAGCAGGTGGAGCTTGTGGGCTCCTGCAGGAAGATCGCTGATACGATAGAAACCCGAGACCGGGGCGGTCATGGCCATTGGTTCACCGGGATCATAGTCGTCATTGTCGTTCATATCCCAGTAAAGCATGACGTTGCCAACGCCCGCTTCGCCGGGATCAATGATGCCATCCTGGTTCGAGTCATTGAAAACATGACCGCTTATGGTGCCGGATCTGTCCTGGATACCGTAATCAGCGTCCGTCACAATCTGGTACCTGTCAAGTTTGACCGGTAACGGATTGATCGTTGTTACGGTGTAACCAGGCGGCAGGGAATCAATATAGACCAGGTAATTCCCTTGTTTGAGCCCCTCTATAACATAGGTGCCGTCGGTCCCGGAAACAGCTGAGGGGTCGCCCGGCGTATACGTGCCGCTCCGGTCAATGTCGACGAACACCCTGATACCGGTTGCGCCGGGCTCGCCGTCAGGGGCGCCGTCGCCGTCAAGATCATACCAGATTAAACCGCTGATACCGCCTCTGCCGGAAAAGAGCAGATGAAGAATGGGGGGCAGGAGGTGGCTGTCAGCGGCTCCCGGAGTCGCGGCGTGGCTGTCAGGTCCGGGCAACTTGCTTCCACATGTCAGGCCCGGCAGGGTAAAAAGGACCGCACAAAGCAGGATCAGCGCCGGAATCGATTTTTTCATGAACGAGTCTCGGTATCAGGGTTTAAAAAAAAGATGAGCTTGTACAGTGCGGCAGACAATGGCCGGACACTCATCTGTACCACGGGTGAACGCTCACGGATCCAGGGAGTTCGCAAAAAGGTGTGGACACCAGCCGGGCACAACGATAGAACAACAGCGTTATAACGCTGATTCATCGGAGTCGCGTCTTCTTGCAGGTCCGACAAATTATTAAATATGCAGGCCGGGAAGTCCGGCAAAAACCGCATAGTTACAAACGCAGGAGGTATTACCCTGATTTTCCGGAAAATATGAAAAGCCATTTTCAATAATATTGTATGAAATCAGCAGGGCGCTTGTCAAGTTCACATGAGATGTTTGTGTGGCATACCGCTGGTGGTAAAACGTCACACCTTTTCCCGCACACAGTTCAGCCGGGATTCTTGCGGTACGCAGGGCTGGGGGAGCCGTCAATGTAGATGTCCTCCAGGTAGGCGAGTTTTCTTGGCAGTTGCTGCGGGGTGCCGCGGGTGACAATAAATGTGGCGTGCTTGCCGACAGTGAGGGGGCCGAGTCTGGTCATGTTGAAGAACTCAGCCGGAGTTGATGACGCGCAGCGGATGGTTTCCGCCAAGGTGTAGCCGGCCTTGAGAAACAACTTCATCTCTTCAGCCATGGATTCACCGTGGAGAATGCCGGCAGTTCCGGCGCCGGTGCCTATTGCCGTTGGCACGCCCAGTTCCCGGGCCAGTTGCAGTTGTTTCAACTGGCCGGCCAGCATCTTTTTCCAGAAGGCCTCAGCCCCGGGCTCCGGCTTGCCGGGGGCTACATAGCGCAGGGAGAAGCGGCAGCAGACACTGCCGCCGGAGGCTGAGCCGTCCAGCGCGTTTTTGGCCCGGAGGATGGACGGAATCCACAGGACATTGTGTTGAGCCATTTTCATGAGGTTGTCCACGCCCATGCCGTATCCCTGTTCAATGGCATCGCAGCCTGCAGCCAGGGCATCAGCGACTGGCTGGATGCCGTTGGCCACCACTATCACCTTTCTGTGGTCACGCCTTTTGAGAATGCGGCGTAGTTCCCGCGGGCTCAGGCGCGGTGCCGGTTTTCGGGAAACGTCGATACTCTCACTGTTGTGGATTCTGAGGAAATCCCCGGATCCCGGCTCGGCAACACCGCTGTGGCTTGCCGGCCTGAAAACGGCTGGAGTGCGGATACAGAGCAGGTCTCCCGGACCGGTCCCTGCGAGACGGTGCAGCAGGAAGGCGCTGTCGGCATCGTTGTCAGCCAGACCAAGCACGCCATGGGCTAGGCAGTAGCGGATGTGACGCGCAAGCATTTCTTTCTGTTCTGGGGAACCGGGCCCGGCAGAGTCCTCGCGTGATGCTATGGAGGGTGAATGAAGCAGGGCAACGCTGCAGTCAATAAGGGCGGGCAGAATCGTGCACCGGGAAAGGTTGTCGGCTTTTTCACTCGGGTCGGTCGGGATATGGGCGGAATCTATGGCAGCAAGAGTCCCGTTTTTGACCGTCAGCAGAACGTTTCTGCGGACAGCGGCGCCAGTCCCGTCAAAAAAACTGCCTGCTCTAATATATCGCATCTCTTTCATGAGCTCATCCTCTTTCTGAATCGTTGCCGGGCCCTGCTGATCAAGATTTCACCCTGCCGGCAAAACGTTGAGGATACATGGTAACTCGTCACAGGGTGTGCAACTCTGCGGTTTTACCAGAAAAAAAGTTGTACGTGTTCAGGGGCGCCGTTGATTCGTGCAGGCGCGACTGACCGCTATAGCCGACTATGCGGGCAGTCGCGACCGTGCGAAGATGCGGTACCCCTGGTCATTTACGATAAATGTACCATGTCCGGTTCAGTACTGATATGAAAAACAGGCGGCTGTCATGGCTTGGATTTGTAATATGCGTGGGAATATGGCAGATTGTACGTACCTGGTCACAGGGTTACAAACCCTGTGACCAGTTACGATCAATACGTAATAACGCTTATCCGTCGGTTTCGCGCCTTTTTGTAAAACCGACAATGAAAGAAGGTGTCAAATTTGCGGGACAGCTGTATTATTAAGCTGGCTGAAATGCATGAAAAAGATTCATTGATCAGCCTTTCCCATGTCACAAGATGATGAACTTGTGAAAAGTCGCGAGTATCCGCCGTATATTATGATAAATCAACAAGTTGCGACTCTGGCACATCGGTTTTGTGACTTTGTGCGAAGTCGAAAGATACATATCATGAAAAACAACAACCTGCACTACAAGCTGAATGTAATTTTCACTCTTTTGCTCCTCTTTCCGGCCGTGGGGTTTCTTTACCTGGGATTTAAGCACGAGTTGCTGCATGATAATTATGCCAAGATATTTATCCTGATAGCGCTTGTGTATATCTTTGCCGGCTTTACCATTCTGCGAAGGACATTTGATAATATTATTACAATATCTGAAAAAATCAGCGAGAAGGTCGCAAAGGACCTCCCATCCGAGGTGCTGGACAGAACCCAGGATGAACTGCAGCAGATTGTCCAGTCTTTCAACGCCATAGAAGAAAAATTTCGTGAAAATACCGATAAACTCGTAAAAAAATCTTCAGAAGTGACGATTCTCAAGGAACTGTGTGATCTCTGCTACGTGATTCGCGATCCATGGGAACTCATGCATGTCACCCTTGAGCGGGCCCTGCTTTTGACCGGTGCCGATAAGGGCTCGGTTCTGATCCTTGACAAAACAGAGCCGAAAAGTTTCACGGTCAAGGCCAGCATTGGTCTCGACGACCATGTTCGCATCGACGACAAGGTTGATTTTGAATCATCTATCGCCAAGTACGCGGTCATTAACAAGACCCCTGTTGTCATTGAGGATATTGAAAAGGAAAGACGTTTCGGGCGGACCAACCGCATACATTACGGAACCAAATCTTTCGTTGTCATGCCGATTAAAACCATAAACGAGGTCATCGGCGTGCTGACCATTTCCTGCAAGGATGACGACCGGATTTTTTCTGAACAGGATGTTGAATCCCTGTCACCGCTCATAAGCAGTGCGGCCTTCACGTACGAAACTATCCGCCTTATGCAGAAAACTGAGTTTGAAGGTTGGCTGATAGCGGCATTTAAAAAAATATTCACTATCTTGAATTCCAGCCTTGAGGGCAGCGAAATGCTGAGTACTGTTCTCAACGAGGTGAAGAATGTCTTTCCGTTTGAATTTGCCCTTGTCATGACCAGGGAAAATTCCCGAGATGAGTACCTCTGTGTGACCGACATTATTTCCACCAGGATTGCAGACATCTCTGTCGGCGACAAGTTCAGCATAAAGGGCGGTATAATCGAGAAATCAATCAACCAGGGATCCTGCCGGATAATAGATGTTATTGAGCCGGAGGCTTTGGGAGTAGACAGAAAACTGTTTGTCAACCATGGCTTGAAATCGTGCCTCATTGTTCCGTTAACAGTCCGTGGCGATATCAATGGAGCCATAATTTTCTATGCCAATGACAGCAAAAAGTTTCATGAATACCGGGACCTGAGTGATACTATTGCCAGCATTGTTTCTTTTACTATTGATAAAGGTCAACTGGCAAGCTCGGTGGTCAAACGGAGCCAGGAGCTTGAGGCGATCAAGCAGATTGGCAGCGCTCTTGCCAGTTCAACTTTCGACATGGAAAAGGTCCTCAAGTACACCATGGATATGATCCGGACCTTGATGAATGTCGAGGCGGGTTCACTCTCTCTTGTCAAAGGAGATCATCTTGAATTTGCCGTGGCTTTTGAGATTGATGTTGCTCAGTTGAAGAAATTTCGTTTGCAGCTGGGCCAGGGAATTTCCGGGGCCGTGGCCTCTCTTGGCAAGCCCATTGTAGAGAATGATGCCCACGGTTCAAATTATTTTTACCCGGAGATTGGCAACGAAATTGGTTTTGAAACACGCTCCGTCCTTTGTGTGCCCATGATATCCCAGGGCAAGGTAATCGGGGTGATTGAGGTGTTGAACAAGCTGGACGGCAGTTTTACGGATGGAGATGTGGATCTGTTGCAATCAATCGCAACCTCGGTCAGTATTGCCCTGGAAAACGCCCGTCTTTACAAGGAAACCGCCATGATGGCCGAACAGGAGCGGGGGATCCGGGGCGTTTTTCAGAAATTTGTTCCCAAGGAGGTGATCGAAAAGATTATCCACGGGGACACGGTCAAACGAAAGATTGTTGATGAGTTCAAGACGATAACTTTGCTCAACCTGGATATCCGGAATTTTTCCATGCTGACCAGAAAGATAGGGCCGATAAAAAGTGTCGCTCTGCTGAATCAGTTTTTCCAGGTAATGGGTGAAATTGTCTTTAAGCATCACGGTATTGTCGACAAGTATCTTGGAGACGGGTTTCTGGCATTGTTCGGGGCGCCGGTTTCAACGGTCATGGATGCTGAAAACGCCGTTTCAGCGGCTCTTGAAATGCAGTACGCCATCGAGTCTTTAAACGAAGATTACCTGAAAGCCATTCTTGACGAACCGGTCAATATAGGTGTCAGTATCTTTACCGGTGAAGTGGTGGTAGGGAACATCGGGTTCGAGAGAAAGATGGACTATACTGTTATTGGGGATTCGGTAAACAATGTTTTCCGGTTGCAGGATTTGACAAAAAATATACCTAACGGCATTCTCGTGTCTGAAAGCACTATCCGCGCTGTTCAGAGTCCTCTGGAAACAAGAGAGTTTGAAAAAACTATTGCCGACATGAAGGTTTACGAGCTGTTGGGGAGATAGTAAGTGGTCAGGGGCGCCGCAGGTTCGTGCAGTCGCGACCGTACGAAGATGCGGTGCCCCTGACCACTTAAAAGTATGGGTAGGTAAAATCGCAGAGTTACAAACCCTGTGACGAGTTACGTGAGATAGTGTCCGTCCGGAACCGGCACTTTTGCCCTAATCCCGCGCAACCAGTCACAGGGTACGATGAAAAAATGTAAAAAATGTATACAACCGCTACCAGGCCGACTGATTATCCGCTTGACAGCCCGTCAATGCCCTGGCGTATCTTTGCCATCACCCGCTGAACATGATTGAGCGGATCCGGCTCATCGTACAGCTGAACAAAGGCCTCTTCGTTACTGACCACCTCACGCAGAAGGCTCATGTCTTGGGGATCGCCGAACCTTCTGAGGCTGCGGGCGGAAATCTGCAGGAGTTGCAGTGAGTGTCGCAGGTTCTCCTTGTTCTTCATCTCCCTGTAATATGATGAGGCCGGGTCACCAAATTCAAGGACAACTCCCCGGATGATTTCGTGGGCTGATTTGCCCCCTATCAGTGAGAAGAAGATAACCATCTCGCGAATCAGATAGATGAGAAAACGGGGCCGCATTTCGTTTTCCGCGAATTCCTCCTGGGCCGACGCAGTCAGCAGGCGCTCGGTTATCAGACGAAATTTCAAGAGGATGTTATCATGGTGCTGATTAAAAAACGTCCTCACCTCTGCTATCATGTCCGGGTCAAGTTCCTCTTTTCTGCGCAGGACGTCCTCGGGTGTCAGCTCAATGTGGCTCCGTCCCATGGAACGGCTTGGGGTCAACAGTGCCGTTGCCAGGATAAAGGCATTTCTGTCTGAGAACTGCACGTTGTTGACCGAACGGTCAAAAATATCAGAAAGGAGGATGTTAAGGGCTACTGTCGGCTGGTCAAGGTGGGTAACCAGCGTTTGAAGCGCATTCAGAAACGAGACCCGGTCATTTCGCAAGGAGAGTTCTTTCAGGTATTGCCAGAGAAATTCGAAAACCTTGCTGCCACAGCTGACAAAGGCCTCGATATTCTTCTGGAAGAAACTCCTGCGAAAATTTCCGTTGAAATCGAAACAGTCACGAAGCAGTTTGATCAAGTCGGCCGCGGCATCACTGGTGATAGAAAAATCCTTTGCAATGACGGCGTAATCGTCGTCATCAAACCAGACGTTTTTGTTGGCAATGTCCTGCACTTTCTTTTTGATCGAGGACCTGCGGATAAAGAAACTGAGGAAATCCAGAATTTTTTCGTTAAGGAGAAATTTTGTTTCCTGTCCCTCAGAGGTATACGTGGTCGCCTCCACTCCTGAAACGGAAATGTTGTCATACATCTCATCAGGCAGGTGGTCCAGCCCTTTTTCAATGTTTTGAAGCGCTTCACTTTGCAGAGTTTTCCTGTCGTCCTTCTCGGTGAGTACGAGAAAGTCAGATGCCCTGGTCAACCGTTTTCCCATAACTTCCGGGCGTATGTTGATGTAGCCGGCGCTGCTGATGCTGTTGATAACTTCAGATGCCATACGGGGACTGCTTCCGTATTTGGCCAGCACAAGCCTCGAGATCTGGACGATAACGGGGGCTCGCTCGGGATCGGCCTGGATATTGTCCATCAGCAATTGCGTTCTGTTTACCTCCACAGGTGTTCTGTTGAGATCCTCGCGTTTGTCAAGGGATGCTAAGATCGCGTCATAGACGGTGGCGAACAGGGCAAGACCCTCGTCGGGGGCAGGGCCGATGATAGATGGTTTAATCTTGTCAACCAGGTTCTGCAGGGCGCTGGGCTTTACCTTGTTCATTGCGGCCAGCAGGGTAAGGTTTACGCTCGACTGGCCATACTCGTTGAGAACAACATATCCTTCCCTGTCCGGATTCTCGTAATACCTGACCAGGAGCAGGAGGTTTTCTTCAATTCTTTTGTAATCATCATCTTCCCCGGTCCCGGTATCGATTGAGAAATTAAAAATATTCATTGAGCTGAGCGCCTGAAACGCGGTCATCAGCTTGTTGTACAGGCCTTTGCCATCGTTTTTATCTCGCTCTTCAATGATTTGTGCCATCCGGAAATCGAGAAGAATATTGCTCAGCGACAACTCATAGTCATAGGTCTCGGAACCGGATTGCTCGGCAGCGTATTGCCGGCCTCGCAGGCGACAGGTAATTTTATGGTTAAAATCCGGGAATTCGGCGATTTTTCTGAGAGTTGCCAGAAATGCCTGGATTTTATGATGTACAGCTTTTCGCCCGGGCGCAGTTGTGCCGCTTTTTAAGATATCGGCAAAAAGACATGTCGCATTGGCCAGCAAGACGCGATAATGATCAAGCAGCCTGGTCTGCTGATTAAGGAGGTTGAGTAGAGATGAGCCTGAAGTTCCGGACGCATCGATCCGGACAGTTTTGTCTATGCCTTCCAGTTGATTATAGAGATCCTGAGCCGACTGGTCCAGTTTGAAATTGTCACCATTGTCCTGCATCAAATGCCTCAAGATAAAGACGTCTTCCTTGAATCCTTGAACGTTCACCGGTGGCGCGGCGGGCAGTGATCTTCGCCGTGGTGTTATAGTTTGTTTGCCATGCGCCACGGTCCGGGTGCTTCCTGATGGGCCGATGAAGGGCTCTACAGCAGGGCGGCACGGATTCAGGGTGTTATCAGTTTATCGGGTCCTTTGTTTCCACGCTTGTTCTTCAACCTGAATCCGTGACGAAAATTCGCGGCTTTGACAACTAACGTATTGAAAAAGTGAAATATTTGTTCTCTCATTCAATCAGACGAGTTCTCACTCGACATCGCCCGTCAGAGCGCCCACCCGCGGCCCATCTGAAAGCGAT
>JAJRTB010000300.1 GCA_024278495.1 Deltaproteobacteria bacterium | reverse complement strand
GTGAGCCCGGCTGGATGACAATGGCATCGGACAGGGTGAAATGATAGCTGTTTTTCCCAGTCCTGAAGGTGAAAAAGGCGTAGAGCGGAGCACCGGAGACCAGGGCAAAGATATAGGGTGCCGCGGGCAGCCGGGCTTCATGGCCGAGAAAGGTGACCCGCACCTGCCGCTGGTTCTCATGCCAGACCATGTCGCCGCTCAACGATACCAGGCCGCCGTCCTGCAGGAACCGGATGCCCTCGACAACGCTGAAGGGGGATTCCTCCCCTCTGCCCACTCCGACAATCGTTATTCCTGCCCTGCGCAGTTCTTCTTTCTGCAGCCGCTCAAGCCCCTCTTTCTCCTTGATGCCCATGTAGAGCAGCATGCGCAGATCTTTTTTCTGCTGTTTCAGGAGATGGGCCGCCATCTCCCAGTTGCCGAGATGGGACATGATCAGCACACCGCCCTCTTTGCCGATCACGGCTTCCAGTCGATCCCATCCCGTGGAGATAAAATCAACTGCTTCGGTGCGGGTGGTCAGGAACCGGTCAAGATGGATAGTGGTAAAATTCTGATACTGCCTGAACGTACACCAGAGGTGATACAGAGCGCTCCGATCCGGAAAAAGTGCGGCATAAAAGCTGCGGCCTTCAGGAACCCGGCCGGAGAAGACGAAAAAACCCGCGGCAATGATCCGAGAGACAACAACAAAAAGCCAGGGGCCGCAAAGTTCGGCTGTCCGGGTAAGCAGTCTGTACCAGAATCCTTTCATGGCCGAAACACCCGGAACAGACGGGCAAAGATCAACCTGCTGAAGGTGGCCGAGTTGCGCCAGAAATCAACCCATGGCCGGAAATGACTGACCCGTTCTTCCCCCGGCTGATAGACAACCCCGACCGGCACTTCGACGATCTCGATCCCGCTCAGCCGGGCCCGGACCAGCACTTCAACCTCGAACTGGTATCGGCGTGCCGCCACCCCGAGCTCCAGCACCTCGGGCAGGGGATAGAGCCTGAACCCTGATTGCGAATCCCGGATGGCCGGGCCGCCGGACACCCGGACCCAGAAGTTGGAAAACTCCCGACCGAACCGACTGGTCCAGGGAACATGTTCACTCTCCTCCATGCCCTCCCTTCTGCCGACAACAATCCTGCGCCCGGCATCAGACACAGCTGCAAGCAGGGCCTTTGCATCGCCCGGCCGGTGCTGGCCGTCCCCGTCAATGGTGACCGCCCAGTCGCACTTCTTTTCCACTGCTGCGGCAAAGCCGGTGCGCAAGGCCGCTCCCTTGCCGCGGTTGGCGGCATGATGGAGGACGGTAATACCATCTATCGCCTTGATACGGTCCGCTGTTTTGTCCGTGGAACCGTCATTAACGACAAAAACAGGCAGGCCCAGCTCCAGTGCCTGGTGAATGACCTCGGCTATACGCCCGGCATGGTTATACACGGGGATGATGACTGCCGGCCGCATATCAGAACGGTGGAGCAAAAGCAATGGACCATGTCCCCGGCCCCATGTGAACACCCGATGTCAGGGACAGGGGAACAAGCAGGATTTCCGCCTCCGGCACCAGTTCCTGTATTTTTTTCTGCACCGTCTCCCCCACCCACTCTTCATTGTCTGAGTACTGGAGCAGGAGGACAGGATTGTCTGTCCTCCTGAACCGGGCTGAAAGTTTCTTCAGGGCAAAGTCGAACTGCCCCTTCCTGGTGTGGACAACACCCATTTTTTTGACACCTTCAGGGGTCGGGCTGACAACCGGTTTCAGATGGAGCAGGTCGCCGAAAAATCCATTCGCCCTTGATACCCTGCCGCCGGCAACGAGAAACTTCAGCTCATCGATAAACACATACTCTTCACAGTCGCCGATACGCTCCTGCGCAAATCGAACAACGTCTTCCTCTCTGTCGCATTTTTCAGCGTAACGGGCCGTGAGCAGTGTTATCAGTCCGAGTCGCCCCGATGCAGCCCCGGTATCAAGCACTGTCAACAGGTCATCAGGGTCGTTCTCCTTTTTCCAGGCCCTGGCCGTGACAAAGTTTCCGGTAAAGGCGGAGCCGACACAGAGATACAGAGCCCTGCCGCATTGCCGGCAGATACTTTCATAGTGCTGATACCGTTCAAAGGTGGAGGCCTGGGCTGTCTTGACCTCACTGCCCCGTTGTATCAGGGTATAAATTTCCGCGGGCTTACACAGGCTTTCCGGGCGCGGACGGCCCTCGGCCACGACATACGAATCAAGCAGGGTTATGGAATGCTGCCTGGCAAGTTCCCTGGTCAGCGATCCCGCGGCGTCACTCACCAAGTGGACGACCCGATCCTCCCGGAATGCAGACAGCAGTGCAGTCCCGTTTTCGTCAATGACCTCATCCGACCAGCTGGTCACCTCTCCGAGTGATGAAAGCTGCTCGCGCACCTGCTCCGGTTCCGGGGTATGGACATGCACCTTCAGGCAGCTGTTGTCCGGCACCACAACCAGGCTCTCGCCAAGACCGGAAAGTTTCTGCAGGGCTGCGGCGGGATCGCCCCCTGGGTGAATGACCGCATCAACACAGTAACTGCCCTGGTCATCGACCTGAAATTCACTGTTGACCCTGAGATTACCTGCAAACAGGGTGAGCACGGGAATACAAATTTCCTCCTGGCCGGAAAGACGGCGAAAAAATCCGTCAAAAAAAACAAACATGGCAAGGGCTCCCGCATCGACAACACCTGCCCGGGCCAGTTCCGGCAGCATCCCGACACCTTCGAGAACAGTCTGGCGGAGAGTTTCACAAACACGGGGATAATATTTTTTATTATCCTGCTCAAGTGCACGGGCAAGGCTTGCAAAGACCGACAGCATGGTGCCGGGACAGGGATCGGCAACAGCCTGCCAGGCCATGTCCCGGCCACGGGCAGCATGCGCGGGCAGGTCCGCCAGCCCACCTGCCCGGACAAATTCCCTGAAAAACGCGGCTGCTATGTTGCCGGAATTGCCGATGGCGGACCGGCCAAGCTGATCAACCGCCACCTCCGGGCCGGCCGCAAAATTCAGAAGGGGCGCCAGGCTGAGGCGAAGGTTGCTGCCGGTATCGCCGTCTGCCACCGGAAAGACATTGATCCGGTCGATCAGTTCAGCCCAGGCGGCAAGACATTCGTACCCGCTTGAAAAAGCGTGATCCAGGTAGCTCATGGCTTCAGCAGGTCAAGGATGGCGTCCCGATCATATTTGCCGTTTTCCTGCACCGGGATATGGGGAACCCTCTTCATCAGTCGCGGCAGGGCATACGGTTCCAGGCTGTCGGCCAGTACCTTTCTGATCTGCCCGGTGTTGACAGCCTTCCCCTGGATCAGGGCTCCGATCACATGGCCGCGGCCGCCGGTCTCGGGGAGGGCCATGACCACGCAGTCCGTGACTCCGGCCTGCTTTTTGATGAGCATTCGCACCTCGTCAAGATCCACCCGTTTGCCGCCCACCTTGGTAACGGAATCTGCCCGGCCCCTGAGAAGGAAACCGTCATCTCCACAGGATTCCACCCGGTCGGCGGTAACAAAAAAACCCTCCCAGTCTAAGGAAAGACCCGGGGAGATATAGGGCGAACGGACCGCAAGGCGCCCGGCAGAGATTTTCCAGGCAACCGTGGGAAAAGCGGTGAAACGGGTATCTCCGTGCGACCTGTTCCTGGTCGCGATGCCGCCGGTCTCGGTGGAGCCGTACACCTCGACAATGCCGGGACTGTTCTGCCGTGAAAATGCCCTGTTATCCTCCTCGTCCAGCATGCCGGCGGATGAAACAGCAAGGCGCAGGCCTGAACCGGTAAGGTTTTTCTCCCGCAGTACCCGGTAATGAGCCGGAACACTGGCAAGGATCGTCCCGCCGTGCTCCCTGAAAGCCTCGGCAATATCCCCGGGGAAGCACGGTGTTCCCTCAATAACGGAGGCGCCGGAGACAAGCGGCAGAACAACAGAAAAAAGCAGCCCGTAGATATGGCATGGCGGGATGGTGGCAACAATACAGTCCTGCTCTGTTACG
>JAJRTB010000299.1 GCA_024278495.1 Deltaproteobacteria bacterium | reverse complement strand
GCCGGCAAAAGGGTGCGCTGGGACCGTGGAGACGGGGTTTTCGTGCATGGCACCGGAGCCGGCCTCCGTGCCGACGGCTCCTACCAGTTACTGACAGAGGACGAGAAGATGATAACCATTTCAGGGGGCACCCTTGAGCAAGATATCCCCTGATGAGTGGAGACAGGTGTTGTGAATATGCACGATATGACATTCAAGGCCCTTGTTGTGCATGAGGCTGGAGAGGGCCGCTTCAGGCGGGTTGTGGAGCAGCGCCGGGTCAGTGACCTGCCCGGGGGTGACGTCCTGGTGCGCGTTCACTACTCCTCCCTGAATTACAAGGATGCCCTGTCCGCATCCGGTAACCGGGGGGTGACCAGGAAGTATCCCCACACTCCCGGCATTGATGCTGCCGGTGAGGTTGTGTCCGCCCCCGGAGGCGGGCCTGAAGCCGGCACAAAAGTTCTGGTCTGCGGCTATGACCTGGGGATGAATACTGCCGGAGGTTTTGGTCAGTATATCAGGGTACCTGCCACGTGGGTCGTGGAGTGCCCCGTTGATCTGTCACTCCTTGATGCCATGCGGATCGGCACGGCCGGATTTACGGCCGCCCAATGTGTCGCGGCCCTGCAGGAAGCAGGTTCCCGGCAGGATAACGGGCCGGTCCTGGTAACCGGTGCCACCGGCGGAGTGGGCAGCATTGCGGTTATTCTTCTGGCGCGCCGGGGATTTAAGGTGACGGCCGTGACCGGCAAGGAAACTGCCCATGCCTTTTTGCGGGAACTGGGCGCGACTGATATCCTGACCAGGGAGCAGGCAACCGCGGGCGGAAACAGGATGCTGTTGCGGGAGCGCTGGGAGGGCGTAGTCGACACTGTCGGGGGCGACACCCTGGCCACGGCGATCAAGTCCACCCGGTACGGGGGAACGGTAACCTGTTGCGGAAACGCGGCCTCAGGGGACCTGCCGCTCAGTGTTTATCCCTTTATCCTGAGGGGAGTCAGGTTGATTGGAATCGACTCGGCCCAGTGTTCACGGGCCCGCAGAGAAGAGATCTGGAACAGGTTGTCCGGTGCCTGGCGGATTGACAATCTTGCGGATATAAGCACAGTCATTCCTCTGGCCGAATTAGACGGGTATATCGAGCGGATGCTTCAGGGAACAATCAGGGGCAGGGTTGTGGTAGACATGCAGGAGGGCGAATGACCATAGAACTGGCCCGGGACGTTTTGTCCACGGAAATTGACGGAATACAGGCCGTCAGGGATCGGCTGGGTGATGAGTTTGAACAGGCCGTTTCCCTGATTATGGAGAGCCCGGGTCGGCTGGTCATTACCGGAATCGGCAAGTCCGGCATAATCGGCCAGAAAATTTCAGCTACCTTAAATTCCACCGGCACGCCATCTTTTTTTCTTCATCCGGTCGAGGCAATGCACGGGGATCTGGGCATGGTGGCGTCATCGGACGTGATTCTGGCCATTTCCTATTCCGGCGAAACCACGGAACTCAATGCCCTGCTGGCAAGTCTGCGCAGCCGGGCTGCCCGGGTTATCGCCATGACCGGCAATACGCAGTCGAGCCTTGCCGTCTGCGCCGATGTGATTCTCAACACGGCAGTGCCAAAGGAAGCGTGTCCTCTGGGGCTGGCCCCGACCAGCAGCACTACCGCAACCCTGGCCCTGGGCGACGCCCTGGCCATTGCCCTGCTGAACCGGAAGCAGTTTCGGGCCGAGGATTTTCGCCGTAACCACCCCGGCGGCAGTTTGGGCGAGAGATTGAAAATAGCGGTCCGCGAGGTCATGCTGGTCGGAGAAAAGATCCCCTGGGTGACGGAAAATTCGTCTCTGACCGAGGCTGTCGCTGAATTGAACAGCAAAGGGGTGGGGGCCGTTGTTGTCATCTCGGAAGAGCGGAAACTGGTCGGTATCATAACGGACGGAGACCTTCGTCGCCTGGTTTTGCGGGAACAGGCAATTGCCGACCAGGGGTTGGACAGGGTCGTGACCGCTGATCCCGTTTCCATTACCCCGGACCTGCTTGCGGCCGATGCCCTGAGCATCATGCAGCGGCATGAGATTACGGTTCTGCCGGTGGTGGACGAATCGGACAGGCTGGAGGGAATCCTTCACCTGCATGACCTGCTCGGCAAGGGGGAGTTCAGGTTCTTGATCTAGACAGGATTACGGTGGACGACAAATTATGGGTAAGTAGAGAATCGCAGAGTTACAAAACCTGTGACGAGTTACATTTTCTCTGCAGGAGAGGGGACGAAATGTGTCAGATCAGTGTGGTGGTGGAAGGCGAAACCCCGGAAACGGTGATGGAGAACGTGACCCGGCTGGATGTGACCGATGACGGCGTGGTCCTGTCGTCGTTTTTTGATGAACCTTTGACTGTCCCGCGGGTCACTGTCAGCCATATCGATTTTCTCGGCGGGACGGTCGTGCTCCACAGGAAACAGGACAGTTGAAAGCAACAGGGCAACAGGTATGAATGATTTGGAAAAACTGCGCGTGATCCTGCCCCATTGGATCGGGCACAACGCGGAACATGGCCGGGAATTTGCCAGGTGGGCGGATCTGATCCAGGAGGCGGGGGAGGGTGATATAGCTGAACTGCTGCGCAGGGCAGAGAGAGATTTGCGTGAGGCGGAGAAGGCGCTCGGCAAAGCCCTGGAGAAGGCAGGCGGTCCGTTGCCCGCAGACCACGGGCATCACCACCCATAGCACGCAGTCAAACATCCGCGCTGCCGCTCTTACCGGGGGCAACGGGGAACCGGGCCTAACTCGTCACAGTTTTCCCGCGTAGAGCTTCCAGGTATCATTGCCAATGTCGTACTGGTAGTTGAACTCGAGCCTGAACGTTCTCCCGTGCTTTCGTTCCACGCAGCTCATGTTGAAGATCATGACATCGCCGATGCGCTTGATGAACGTGACCCTGGGCGAGAGCAGGTCAGAGGATTTTGCCGACGGGTAGTTCTTTTTGAAGAGCTTTTCATAGTTTTCAGTCAGCCAGTCCACTCTTCGTTTGATCAGGAGTTCCTCACGATTGCGGACGACCTGCTTACGCGCATTTTCGAGGATTGTGCCCAGAGTGGAGTCGTCCTTGAATCTGCTGTCGTCGATCAGCCGGACAATGTTCTGGTAATGGATGAGGGCGGCCTCAAGGTCCTTGCCGGTCACCGCCTGATTGGCCAGGGCCTGCTCCTTTGCGACCCCTGTCATGACTATGGTTTTCTCAATGGTCCGCCGGTTTTCCTCTGTCTCGACCTTGCCCAGAACGGCGACATTCTCATCCAGCAGGCCGAGAGCCGTCCGGTATTCTCGGATTGCCTGGTCCCATCTCTGCTGTTCATAGCTCTTTTTTGCGGTCGACAGGATCTGGTAGAGACGTGAATTGACCAGCAACCGGGCCAGCTCTTTTTTTTCAGATTCCGAGGCAATGGTTGGATTTTCATCAAGAATTTTCCGGGCCCGTTGCAGCATTGCAATGGTTTTGAGCCATTCGGACGAGGTGAAGGCCCGCTTGCTTTCGTCGAGTTCATGTCTGAAGGACACGGCGGCAAGGCGCCGGGCAATATCCTTCCGGTCCTCGGGTTTGCCAAG
>JAJRTB010000298.1 GCA_024278495.1 Deltaproteobacteria bacterium | reverse complement strand
GCACGGCATCGCGACCCTGGGCAAGACCAAGACGCCAGCCGCAATCACCAGCTATCCCGGAGATACGATCACTCCATCCCTTCAGTCCGATCCGCGGCCCCGTGACGATGTCTGGGTCGTTACCCTGCAGACCCCGGCCCTCCTCTGTGAGGCGGCAGACGACTTAATCCGGTGCGGCAACCGGGTAAACCTGCACAAAGCCTATGCCGCGGCCTGGGAAGACATCTCCGCCGGTTCGCTTGAGCTTGTCCGCTTCTTTGCCCGGCAGACCCTTGCCGGCGGCAAGTACCTCTACGGCCGTTTCCAGCGGGGCAGGAAGGACGCTGCGGGGAAAGACAAACCCTATTACCCGTATCTCCTGACGGAGGCGGGCAGTGTTTTTGTCCTTCGTGCCGCTTCCGGCAAGGAGGGCACTGCATACAAATATATCGAGCAATGGCTGGCCCACGGCCTGGACCTGCCGAATTGGGCGGTAACGGCATACCAGAGCCTGGAAGGAGACGTGATTGTCCCCGGCCACCATTGGCAAAACTGCCCCTACATTTCACAGAACGGCTTTGGTGAAATCGTTGTCAACCTGGACGTTCACTGGGATAACAGACCGAACACCCCTGAAGAAATCAACTGGCTCGGCGAGGAGGATAAAGATGAATAATGAGACATGGCTCTTTCGGGAACAGTGGGAGATCAGCGGATACCTGCGAACCGTAACTCCGCTTCATATCGGCAGCGGCAGAACCGTTACCCGGCCGGAGCTTACCGGCCGTAACGAGCTGGTGGACATTAACGCCGTGGTGACGGATTATACCGATAAGCCGTATCTTCCCGGCTCAACGATCAAGGGTGCGCTGCGCGCCTGGCTAAAAAAACGGCTCAAAGACGAAAGCCGAACCTGTCTTGTCCAGCTATTCGGCCAGGAAGAGGAGGCAGAAACGGAAAAGAAAAACAACCATGGCGGCAAGGCTGAATTTCTTGACGCGCGCGTCGCCTTACCACATACCGCCACGACCAGACTCCCTTACTGGGATAACTGCCGGCAGACCTATGTGGCGACAACTGTGGCCATCGACAGCGTCACCCGGACGGCCCGGCATCAGCACTTGATCCACACGGAAATGGTCCCGCCTGGCGTTACCTTTGCCGTCACCCTGTCCGGTCCGTTGGAAGAGGGAGAAACAGGGCTACTGCTCGCCGCACTGCAGGGTTTCAACCAGTCTCCGCCATCCCTGGTCCTCGGCGCCCATACGGCAAACGGCTTGGGCCGTTTTTCCTGGGAGCTATCCTCAGTCAGACGTTTTGGCAAAGAACATCTGCGGGGCTGGCTCGAAGCCGAAAAACGAACCATGCGTACCGACGCAATGGAACAGTTAAACGACAGGGAAACTGAAGACCTCCTGCAGGCCGGGACGGCACAGTTTGACGAACAGGAGGACCAAGTACGCCTGGGGCTGGAGCTTCTTTTTGACGGTCCCTTCCTGGTCAACGATCCACCCACTACAAAGGAGCTGGAGAAAAAAAAGAAAGGCCG
Source organism: Deltaproteobacteria bacterium (assembly GCA_024278495.1). Taxonomy (GTDB): domain Bacteria; phylum Desulfobacterota; class Desulfobulbia; order Desulfobulbales; family Desulfobulbaceae; genus UBA10518. The sequence goes on along the minus strand of JAJRTB010000298.1, from coordinate 3,640 downwards.
GGCCGATATCCCGAACCATCGGCCACTACGCGATGCTGACGGCCGCCCCTGTCTGCCGGAAAGTTCCGTCCGCGGCGCCCTGCGTGCCCAGGCCGCGCGGATTATCCGAACCCTGGGCGGAACATGCTGCGAGGATAATCCTGCCGGCAAAGAAGGCATCCATACCTGTACGGAAATAGAGGATCTTTGTCCAATCTGCCGGGTTTTTGGCGCGCCCGGCTGGAAATCTCTCCTGGAAATCTCCGACTTCGAATTCCTTGACGGTGAAGACTGCGGCCATATCCAGGAATTTGTCGCCATTGACCGGTTTACCGGCGGCGCGAAAGACCAGGCCAAGTTCAACGCCGAATATATAGGCTCGCCCCGGTTCACGGGCACGATTGCGCTGGATGAGAGCAGAGCCCTGCCAGCTTGGGGCAAAGGCCTTCTGTATCTGGTCCTGCGTGATCTGGCTGAAGGGGACATCTCCCTTGGTTTCGGCCGCAGCAAGGGCTATGGGGTCTGCCGGGCGGACATCCCGAACCTGGTGGATCTACTGCGGCCAGAAGAGTCGGTTGCAGCGCTGTATGAAAAACTTGCAATTTCCCCGGCTGCCGCCGAACCCGGAGCAACCCCGGTACGGGAAGGCACGCTAACAAGCGGCCCTGCGTCCGAAGCAACGGCAACACCTGAGCCAAGGGACCCGTCCGCGCCTGACACCTTTCACAATCCCTATCATTTCGTGCCGGTGGTCAAGCCCTCTGCCGCAGACCGGAAACACTGGATCAACACAGAAACTCTTCCATCCGCGTCTGAAAACAAGACCCAGCATACCCACGCCCGTTATTTTGATACCATCGACAACAATAGAATCTACCATGGCCGGGTGGTCTGCCGGCTCCAGGCGGAAACACCGATGTTTATCGGCGGCAGCCACAGGGAGAACACCGAACCGACCGAGATCCTGCCCTTTACCCTCGGCGGGAAACCCGTCATCCCAGCCACTTCCTTGCGGGGCATGCTGTCGTCCATTGCCGAAGCGGCCAGTAATTCCTCCCTGCGGGTGCTTGAGAACAAGATGCTTTCCTACCGAAAATCTTCTGATGACGCATTGTCGGCATTGGGAGAGATGCGGGTCGACAACGGCAATTACCGGCTGAGACCACTTGCCTTACCCACTATGACAAAAGGCGAGAATGAAAAATGCAGGCCTCCTTCGCAATACTTGAACAGAGCCTTTCCAGAGCAGGAAAAACCTTTGCTCAAAATATTGGTGGGCAATTATAAAGATCGTGAGGAAGGGGATGGCGTCCTGGTAGATTCTCGGTGGTACACATTCGAGGAGCTTGCTGCGCGACAAACCGAGGACCGATTTTACTACCTTATGACACCACCGGTTACCTGGCAGGATATTGAAGACAAATCATTGGTCTTGAATCAAAAAGTAAATACACCTCTTTTCAGTACATCCAGGCCGAACGGACATGATGATTATATACGGGGAAAATTTAAAATCATGGGGGGGCCGAATCGGGGCCTTCCCGGAACGGTCCAGCGAGAGGTATTTGTCCCTTATCCGGAACGACATGATTGGTCCGACTTTGAACTTAAAATTCCGCCTTTCGTAATCAATCGTTTTAATGATCTTGCGGATCAACGTACAGATTCCCAGAAAAAAGAAACTAACCTTAAGGAATATGAAATCCTTCCTTATCAGCCGCTTGGCGCCAGGCGAAATGAGAACAACGCTGATCTGGGGCGTAAACTGAGGCTCAAACATGGTGATATCGTCTATTTTCGTCCGGATGCAACAGGTACTCAAGTTGAAGAGATCTCCTTTTCTTCCATCTGGAGAGGCCGGGTGGAAGACGCCGGCCACAACCGTGCCGGGGTGCACGCGTTTTTCAAAAAAATTGACAAAGAACTGCTCCCCTTCAACCCGGAGCGTGATGAAATTTCACCGGCCGAACTGCTGTTCGGCTTTGTTGAAGAGCGTGACAGGAAAGATGACAGCGACAGGCTGGACAGTGACAAAGCCCTGGCTTTTGCCGGCAAGGTCCAGGTCTCGTTCGCGCGATTAGCTACAGATAAAGATCCCGGCAGCATTTTCCAGGACCAGGTCACTCTCAAAGCCCTTTCCTCGCCCAAGCCCCCGTCTCCGGCCCTCTATTTTGCCGGGAATGGCGTCCATTCTATTGTCAAGCCTGATTTGGTCCTGGGCAGACATCGCCCGCAGGGACGAAAATTCTACCTGCACGCATGGCAAGAAGAAAATGAGATTATCAAATTCCTGAGCAATGGCAAAAAAACTTCACCCACAGTGATAAACGGGCTCTACCCCTGGGAGAGTAAAAGCAACCTCTCCCGCCAACCTCCGGACAAGCATGCCAGGCTGAAATCAAGAATCACCCCCATCAAAAAAGGGACTGTTTTCTATTTTTATGTGGACTTTGACAACCTGAGCGAATGGGAACTGGGCCTCCTCTGCTATGCCCTGCAACCCGGTAAAGAATTCCGTCACAAACTCGGCATGGGAAAACCCATCGGCCTCGGCAGTATACATATTGAACCTGCGGGACTGTACCTGGTCCATCGAGGTAATCGTTATTCTCTGGATGGTGTTCCTGACAATCCGCGCTATAATGGAGGAATATGGCAGAGTGAGGATAAGCGTCTCCAGGAATGGCAGGAACTATATCCACGGGAAAGCACGGCGGCCGCATCGTCGGCTGCGGCGTCGCCCGCTGATTTCGCGCTCAAGTTCTCCGGAACAATGACGCCATCCGTCCAACAGGCGCTGAAAAGACTCGGCGACCCGGATAACGTGGTCGCTCCGGTCCATTATCCCCAGGTTGAAGGGGCGGACCTGGAAGAGGAAACCTATAAATGGTTTGTGGCAAACGATGTGGGGTCTCAAACAAAAGTCGGAAACCGCACAACATGTACGGAAGAAGCAGCCAGAAAATCTATGCTGCCCCTCGCGGGAAGGGGGCCTTTGCCGAGATTGAAACGCTATAAATGGTGTCCGTAACCTGGAAAGATATCACCCGGTTGAACCAGCCGACGACATGCGGAGCAGAACGAAAATGACGAAACAGAGCAGCACCCTTGATGATGCCTATTTTGATCGCAACCAGGCCGTGATGGCACTGGCGAAAATGGCTCTGAAGTTGGGCTACAGGGTGGGCTTGAAAAAAGACCCGAATGAGCCGGAGTGGCCGGTCCTGATGATCGACCTCCCGACCGGCCAGGTTGGCTGGCACCTGCCTCAGAGCGAGATTCGGGGTGACTGGCCGGACTATGACAAAGAGTGGGACGGGCATTCGCTGGAAGAGAAGCGGCAACGCATTACCGAATTTATTACTGACCAATAAGCTGGGATTTGAGTATCTTTTTACAAAAAAGAGAAAGTATCATAATAACAATATGTCCGGCTTGCGCTTCCGCGCAGGTCCGAAAAACAGGCTAAGGAGGATAAACATACGCAAAAACAACAAAATACACAACAAACACGGATCGCACCGAGCCGGGTGGTGAAATCATTGAGGAAAATGGCCGAATTACCGGGTGAGAACAGTTTGCCGGAGGTGCCCACAGGGCACGAGCCGGAAAGGACCGTATAACCGGTTGGTTTTTAACAGGAAAAAAACAATACTGTTGG
>JAJRTB010000297.1 GCA_024278495.1 Deltaproteobacteria bacterium | reverse complement strand
TTGGCGCCGTGCAAGCCGGTACAGGCGGTCTCACCCAGCGCCATCAACCCTTTGATTGAGCTCCTGCCCCAGGTATCAACATCGATTCCGCCGCACATGTAATGTGCCGCGGGCACAACCGGAATAGGTTCTGTGGTTATGTCTACACCGTAGCGCAGACAGGTCTGATAGATCGTCGGAAAACGCTGCTTGAGAAACGTTGCAGGTCTGTGCGTAATGTCAAGAAAAACGCAGTCATCCCCGCTCTCCTTCATTTCGGCATCAATACCCCGTGCCACGGCATCACGGGTCGCCAGGTCACCCCGCTTGTCATATTTTTCCATAAAGGGGGTGCCCCGCCTGTCAACCAGGACCCCGCCCTCGCCCCGAACGGCCTCTGAAATGAGAAAGTTTTTGGCCAAAGGGTTAAAAAAACAGGTAGGATGGAACTGGACAAACTCCAGGTTGGCAACCCGGGCTCCGGCCCTGTAGGCCATGGCTACCCCATCACCCGTGGCAATGTCCGGGTTGGTCGTGTACAGGTAAACCTTGCCGCACCCACCCGTACACAACACGGTGACTGTCGCGCATCGTGTTTCAACCTCTCCGGTTTTTGTGTTCAAGACATACGCGCCAAGACACCTGTCGCGCCCTGTCCCGACCTTGCCGCCCTGAGCACGCGACTCAAGTAACAGGTCAATGGCCAGATGATTTTCCAGGACCGTGATATTCTCATGCCGACCTACCTGGTTCAAAAGGGCCCGTTCAATTTCGCGCCCTGTCAGGTCCAGAGAGTGAGCCACCCGCCGGCACGAGTGCCCCCCCTCCATCCCGAGGTCCAGCCCCACCCCGTTCTCACCTTTCTGGAACCGGACACCAAAATCTATTAATTCCCGGACCCGGGCGGGCCCCTCCTCAACAACCATCCGCACAACATCGTCCCGACAGAGCCCGTCTCCGGACCGAACAGTATCCGAAACGTGCACCTCTACGCTATCCTCTCCGGACAACACTGCCGCGATCCCCCCCTGAGCCAGGTTGGTCGCAGTGTCAGCACTCTTCTTCTTGGTCACCAGGGTCACCCTGGCAAACGGAGCCACCTTAAGCGCAAAAGACAAACCGGCAACACCACTGCCAACCACAAGAACATCCGTCGTAAACATCATAACCACTCACCAGACACAATGTTGCACGTGAAACATTTCAGACGCCACGGGCAAGATAAAGGTACACACCTTGATGGGGCCAAAAAAGAAAAAGTGTTCGACACCTCAGTTGAGTATAGTATACTTTTCAAAAAATCTGCAACAGAGTAGGTGAACGATGAGCGGAAACATTAACGCCAAAATCATTGCCCTGGCCAACCAGAAAGGCGGTGTCGGCAAGACAACCACAGCACTTAACCTGGCCTCCGCCCTTGCCTGTAAGAAAAAAAAAGTGCTCATGGTTGACTGTGACCCCCAGGGAAACGCCTCGAGCGGGGTCGGGGTCTACTGTTCGGGAATTGACCGACAACTGTACCATTGCTTCGTTGATAATCAGCCCGTGGAATCCTGCATCCACAAGACAGGCATCCCCCACCTGGCCGTCCTACCGTCATCAATTGACCTTGTCGGCGTCGAGATCGAACTTATCTCACTGAAAAACCGTGAAAAAATACTCAGAAAGATCCTCCGGCCCGTTCGTGAACAGTACAATTATATTATAATCGACTGCCCTCCCTCCCTGGGGCTTCTGACAATCAACAGCCTGACCGCCGCGGACTCAGTGCTTATCCCCATGCAGTGTGAGTACTTTGCCCTGGAGGGCCTTGCCCAACTTATCGAAACGATACGAAAAGTCAAAAGAAATACGAACCCGGGGCTCTATATTGAAGGGCTCCTGCTCACCATGTATGACCGGCGCAACCGGCTGACCCACCAGGTGGCCTCTGAAATAAAGAAGCATTTTGACAGCAAGGTGTTCAATACGGTTATCCCCCGTAATGTGCGGCTCAGTGAGAGCCCGAGCCACGGAAAAACAATCCTTGAGTATGATCGCAACTGTCCCGGGGCAAAAGCCTACGTCAAACTGAGCAATGAACTAATTCGGCGGAGTACAGAGCTATGAGCAGCAAAAACGTACTGGGCAGGGGGGTTGGCGCCCTTCTTTCCGATGACATCAGCACTGCGGTGGACGAAACATTCTTTCTCTGTGATATCGACAAGATAAAACCAAACCCGCACCAGCCACGGAAAAGCTTTGATCAGGAAAAACTGAAGGGGCTGGCCGCATCCATAGAGGAAAAGGGTATCATCCAGCCCCTGCTTGTCTCCCGGGCACAGGGGAACAGGTACCATCTCATTGCCGGTGAGCGAAGGCTTCGGGCCGCAAAACTTGCCGGGCTGGACGAAGTACCGGTCGTGGTGATGGATACGGACAGCGACCAGAAGTCGTTTGAACTTGCCCTGATCGAGAATATCCAGCGGCACGATCTCAATCCCATCGAAGAGGCTATGGCATACAACCGCCTGGTGCAGGATTTCGAGCTGACCCAGGAACAGATCGCAAAAAAAGTTGGTCGCAAACGCTCCACCATAACCAACACACTGCGCCTGCTCAACCTGCCCGATTTCCTGCGGGACGACGTAGCCGGCGGCGTGATCAGCGAGGGGCACGCCCGGGTCCTGCTCAGGCTCAAGGAAAACAGCCCACTGATGCGGGAGGTCCGTGACCGGATCGTTCGCGAAGGTCTGTCTGTCAGGGAAACAGAACGGCTTTGCCGCAAGGTTGTTGCCATGCCTAAAAAGCGAAGCAACGCCAGGGCCGGAAAAGAGGCCGGCGAGCTGCCGGAATCGTACTGCCGGGCCCTGAGTACGCAACTTGTCAACCACCTGAACACAAAGGTACGGATCATTCAGAATGGAAAACGGGGGAAGCTTGAGATAGAATACTACTCAAGTGACGACCTTGAGCGTCTCCTGGGTCTGCTCATTAACGGGTCATGATATGAACAGCGGCCCGCACTGTAAACCGGAGCCGGCGCCCCAAATCCGGCCCCAGATACCCCGAGGAAAAGGATGAAAAAGAAAACAAAAATACGCACAGCACCGTTTGTTCTGATGTTTCTGTTTCTGGCGCTGGTTCTGATCGGCATCGCCCTGGGAGAACCGGGCCGGGTGCTTGAACAGGCCAAGTCTATTTGCCTGTCCTGT
>JAJRTB010000296.1 GCA_024278495.1 Deltaproteobacteria bacterium | reverse complement strand
GTGGACATGAAGCGGATCATGATCACGGTTGTCATCGCCCTTCTCCCCTGCGTGTACATGGCCATGTGGAACACCGGATACCAGGCCAACTCAGCCCTGCAGGCCATGGGAATTGACGCGCCGGCCGGGTGGAGGGGAGCAATCATGGCCTACGTGGGCACTGATCCACAAAGTTTTCTCTCCAACCTGGTGCACGGCAGCCTCTACTTTCTTCCCATTTACCTCGTAACCATGATTGTGGGCGGGGCCTGGGAACTGGTCTTCAACCTGGTCCGCAGGCATGAAATGTCCGAAGCCTTCCTGGTAACAGGCCTGCTGTTTCCGTTGACCCTGCCGCCGACCACCCCGCTCTGGCAGGTGGCAGGCGGTATCACTTTTGGCGTCATCTTTGCCAAGGAGGTGTTCGGCGGAGTGGGCCGCAACTTCATGAACCCGGCCCTTGTTTCCCGTGCCTTTGTCTATTTTGCCTATCCGGCACAGTTGAGCGGCGACCGGGTCTGGACAGCGGTTGACGGCTTCACCGGGGCCACCGCCCTGGGAACGGTTGCCGCGGCCGATCCCGGAGAAGCCATGCAGGCGCTGGACATAACCTGGTGGCAGGCCTTTGCAGGAACCATTCCCGGTTCCATGGGCGAGACATCTGTCCTTGCCTGCCTGATCGGCGCAGCAATCCTGCTCATCACCGGTATCGCCTCCTGGAGGATCATGGCCTCCATGCTCTTCGGGGGGCTGGGGATCGCCCTTGTGTTCTGGCTGCTGGGCAGTTCAACAAACCCGATGTTCGATATCCCGCCCCACTGGCACCTGGTGCTCGGCGGGTTCGCATTCGGCCTGGTATTCATGGCCACTGATCCCGTAACCGCCGCAGGAACCCTGGCCGGCCAGTGGATTTACGGTGCCTTCATCGGCGTTGTAACAATTCTCATCCGGGTGGCCAATCCGGCCTTTCCGGAAGGGGTCATGCTTGCCATCCTGCTTGGCAACGTCCTTGCGCCGCTCATTGACTATTTTGTCATCCAGGCCAACATTAAACGAAGGATGCTCCGTCATGGGTAAGGAACCGGCTGCCAAACCTTTTTATTCCGTCCTGGTGCTGGCCTTTGTCTGTTCAGCGCTTGTTTCAGGTGCTGCTGTCGGCCTGCGCCCACTGCAGGATGCGAACAGGCTGCTTGACCAGAAAAAAAACATCCTTCGCGCTGCCGGCCTGTATGACAAAAACACCCCGGTCGACACCCTGTTCTCAGTCATCGATACCCGGATAATCGAACTGACCACCGGAGAATTCATCCCTGAAGACCAGGTTTCCCCGGAGTCCTACAATCAGCTGAAGGCCGCGCTCAGCTCCGACTTCGGCCGTCCCTTAGACAGGGAAGAGGACATTGCCGGACTGCGGCGGCTGGAAAAATATTCCCTCATCTACCTTGTCAGGGAAGGCGGCAAAACAGTGCAGATTATCCTGCCTGTCCGCGGCAAGGGACTCTGGTCAACCATGTACGGTTATGTTTCCCTTGACGCCAACCTGACAACCATCCGCGGCATCAGTTTCTACGAACATGGCGAGACGCCGGGGCTTGGCGGTGAAATTGAAAACAAAAAGTGGCAGGCCGGCTGGCAGGGAAAGAAAATGTACAGCCCGTCAGATACGCTTGCCCTGCAGGTAGTCAAGGGAACAGCGCCAACTACGGGTGAGGATGCCCAATACATGGTGGATGGCCTGTCAGTAGCCACCATGACGGCAAACGGTGTGAATGATCTCATGCATTTCTGGTTCGGGGAACACGGTTTCAAACCGTTCCTTGACCGTATGAAAAACCAGGGAGGACTTGATGGCTGAATCCAATAAAGAACTGCTGGTCCATTCCATCTTTCGCCGCAACCCCATTACCCTGCTTGTCCTGGGTATCTGCTCCGCCCTTGCGGTCACCTCGCAGATGACCACTGCTTTTGTCATGTCCGTCTGCGTCATCCTGGTCACGGCCTTTTCCAGCCTCACCATCTCCATTGTCCGTTTCCAGATACCCGGCAGCGTGCGAATCGGCATCCAGATAACCGTTATCGCCACCCTGGTTATCCTGATCGACCTGTTTCTCAAGGCCTTTTATTACGACCTGTCAAAACAACTCTCCATCTATGTGGGCCTCATCATCACCAACTGTATTATCATGGGCCGGGCCGAGGGTTTTGCCATGAGCAATCCTCCAATACCCAGCTTTCTCGACGGGCTTGGCAACGGAGTGGGCTACGGACTGGTGCTGATGTTTGTCGCCTTTTTCCGGGAACTGCTGGGTGGAGGCACCCTGTTCGGCTACCAGGTCCTTACACTGACCACCGAGGGCGGCTGGTATCTTCGAAACGGCCTCTTTATTCTGCCGGCCAGCGCTTTTTTTCTCATTGCCCTGCTTATCTGGCTGTTCAGGACCATTGATCCTGAGCAGCAGGAGAAAGAATAATGGGGTAAATAGCCACAGGCACCGCATCTTCGTGCGATCGCGATTGTCCGCATAGCAAGCTATAGCGAACAATCACGCTTTCACGAATCTGCAGCACCTGTGACCACTTACAAATGTGATGAAATATTATTAACTTAAGGATTTTTTGCTTTCTTGTAGATTTGATTAAAATGTTGAGTTTCACATACTACAATAAGTATAAAACAGACAACACCCATTGAGATAGATAACAAGTATGAGCCACTATTTTGACATCATCTTTCGCTCGGTTTTTATCGAAAACCTGCCGCTTACCTTCTTTCTCGGCATGTGCACCTTTCTGGCCATTTCAAAACAGGTCAAAACCGCGATCGGGCTTGGCCTGGCAGTCATTGTCCTCATGGTCATAACCGTGCCCATCAACAACCTGATCCTCACCTACCTGCTCAAGCCGGGAGCCCTTGCCTGGGCCGGCAGGCCTGACCTGGACCTGACATTTATCGGGCTCTTGACTTACATCGGCGTTATCGCCGCGGTTGTCCAGGTGCTTGAACTCTTTCTCGACCGCTTTTCCCCTGCCCTCCACAACACCCTGGGTATCTTTCTGCCCCTGCTCACGGTCAACTGCGCCATCTTCGGCGGCACGCTCTTCATGGTGGAACGTGATTACACCTTCGGGGAAAGCGTGGCCTACGGGTTCGGGGC
>JAJRTB010000295.1 GCA_024278495.1 Deltaproteobacteria bacterium | reverse complement strand
TTGAATTATCGTAGCATTCAGCCAGGATTTTCGATTTTTTACGAGTTTGTCATACGTGATATACCGGGCATTATTTTTTGAGCATGACGCAGAAAATCTGACGAAACGACCATTTATGAACAGGCACTAACCTGCCCCAGCGAACTATACCACAGATTGCAATGAACCTGAACATACCGTTGCGCCGCCCCACTCTCTCCCAAAAAAACTGTTTCAGGACTCTGCATTTGCTTTTTTTCGCAGCCTGTATTAAACTATAATATTCTTTGCCCAATACTCAAACAAGCCGTGCCCTGAACGCACGGTTAAACTTTCTTACAACAATTACTGGAGAAGAAGGCACAGTGCTTTCAGGAATAAAAGACAACCTCCTTAAAGCCGGGAGGAAAGAAGGTTGTATAACATTTCAGCTGCTCAACGAACTGCTTCCGGACACTATACGTGACCCCAAAGCCATCGAGGAGATCTTTGATTTTCTCGGCGAAAACAACATCGAAATCGTCACGCTGGAGAAATCCGGCAAGAAAAAAACCCTGTCAGGTGAACTCTGGACAGGAAAGGCCGACCCCGGTGACGATTCCAGTGTAGACGCGATTCCCGACAGCGAAGAGCACGACTCGGAAGAAACCACCACTACCTATCTTCGCGAGATGGGATTATTTGATCTCCTTACCCCGGAAGATGAAGCCAGGTATTCCAAGACCATCCGGGAAGGGTTTGACGCGATCATTGCCGCTATCCGTAAAGATACTTCAGGCACGCCTGAAATGAAACTGCTGGTTGAACGCATCGACCTCTGGGAAAAACGAGACCCCACCCTCAAACCCAAAAAACAGCAGCTCAACCACATGCGGCATTCTGTTAATGCCGCCACTCGCAAGCACCCGGAGATCCGTGAACTCTTTGAACTGAGCACCAGGATAGAAGCGTATAACCGCTCCATTGAAACGGCCAAGGATGCCATGATCCGCGCCAATCTGCGCCTGGTGGTCTCCATAGCCAAGCGCTATATGCACCAGGGCCTCACCCTGGCTGATCTGATCCAGGAAGGTAACCTCGGGCTGATGCGGGCTGTATTCCGATTTGATTACAAAAAAGGCAACAAGTTTTCAACCTACGCATCCTGGTGGATCCGGCAGGCCATCACCCGAGCCATCCTTGACAAGACCCGGACCATCCGGTTGCCGGTCCATTTCCTGGAACTTCGCAGCCAGTTTTTCAAGGCGTTTTACTCCCTACTCAAGGAACTGGGGCGCGAGCCCACCCCGGTTGAGATATCCAAGATGACGGATCTGCCCATGGACAAGATCCTGGCCATCCTTGAAGCATCCCGCGAGCCTATTTCCCTGGAGACCCCGGTCGGAGATGACGACTCAACCCTGGGTGATTTTCTGGAGAACCAGGAATCTGAATCGCCCTACGACGCCGTTCAGAACAGGGAACTCTCCAACCGGGTTTCCGATGTCCTTTCCTCTCTGACCGACCGCGAGGAAAAAATTATCCGTTTACGTTTCGGTATCGGCGAAAAGGCTGAATACACCCTGGAAGAGATAGGCAAGCGATTCAATGTGTCGCGTGAACGTATCCGCCAGATAGAGAAGAAGGCCCTGAACCGACTGCGCCATTCCAGCCGCAGGGAAAAACTGCGCTACTTTCTCGACTGACCCCCGCCCATGGAAACTCTGCTCAAGGACGCCGGTTTTGAAGACATCCACACCAAACTCAAAACAGGTGAAAGGCTGACCCTTGATGACGGCCGTCGTCTTTATACAACCTCCAACATCATCGCCCTGGGTTACCTGGCAAACATGGTCAGGGAGCGCATCAACGGCAACCAGGCCTTTTTTATCTACAACCAGCATATCAACTATTCAAATATCTGCACCAACCTTTGCAAGTTCTGCGCCTTTGGCAAGGACAAGGACTCCGACCTGGCCTATGAGATGGATATTGACCAGGTCCGCCGCAAGGTGCGGGAACGTCTCGACGAGCCTATCACCGAAATCCACATGGTCGGCGGCATCCATCCGGACCTCCCCTACTCGTACTACCTGGATCTGCTCCGGGTAATCAAGGAGGAACGGCCGGACGTTCATATCCAGGCATTCACCTGCGTGGAAATCCATCACCTGGCCGGGCTGGCAGGCAAATCGGTCGGCGACACCCTGGAGGAACTGAAAGATGCCGGCCTCGGTTCCCTGCCCGGCGGCGGCGCCGAAGTGTTCAGCCCGAGAATCCGCCGGATCACCTGTGAAAAAAAGCTTTCAGGAGAGGGCTGGATCGAAGTAACCAGGACTGCCCACCGGCACGGACTCAGAACCAATGCCACCATGCTGTACGGACACATCGAAACCATTGATGAGCGACTTGAACACCTTGAAATCCTGCGTCGCACCCAGGATGAGACCGGCGGCTTCCTGGCCTTTATCCCCCTGGCCTTTCATCCCCAGAATACCGGGATGTCCGAACACTCCCGCACAACCGGAGTCGAGGACCTGAAAAATATTGCCGTTGCCCGCCTCATGCTTGACAACTTTCCCCATATCAAGGCCTACTGGGTCATGATCGGTCCCAAGCTGGCCCAGGTCGCTCTCTCGTTTGGCGCCGACGACATGGACGGTACGGTCAAGGAAGAGGTAATCACCCATATGGCCGGTGCAGATACTGAACAGGCCCTTGGCCATAAAACACTCATCAGGCTGATTCGGGAAGCGGGCCGGGATCCGGTTGAACGCGATACTCTGTACACCACCTTGAAAACCTACTGATTGCTCCGTGGAAACCATAAGCGAAAAAATCCGCTCCGGCGGTCGCATTTCCGGTGACGAATTTCTGCGGCTGGCCAGGTACGGCGACATCCACCTGCTTGGCAGCCTTGCCGATACGGTACGCCGCAGACTCCACCCCGACCCTGTTGTTACGTATGTCATTGACCGCAACATCAACTACACCGACATCTGTATCTCCGCCTGCAAATTCTGCGCGTTTTTCAAGCCACCGGAAGACAGTTCCGGTTCAGTCCTGAGCAGGGATGAGCTTAAACGGAAAGTAGAGGAGACCAAAGCGCTCGGCGGCACTCAGATTCTTTTGCAGGGCGGACTGCACCCGGATCTTGACCTTGAATTTTACGAAGACATGCTGCGCTTCATAAAAGAGCTTGGCATCCACGTTCACGGCTTTTCTCCCCCGGAGATCTGCCACTTTGCCCAACGCTCCGGCCTCAGCGTTTCCGAAGTTCTGACCCGGCTGATCACGGCCGGGCTTGACTCAATTCCGGGCGGCGGAGCGGAAATACTGGCCGACCGGGTCCGCCGGAGCCTGGCCCCACGGAAATGCTCTGCCGACAGATGGATCGAAGTGATGGAAGAGGCCCATAACCAGGGATTGCGCACCACGGCCACCATGATGTTCGGTCATGTGGAAACCCTGGAAGAACGTCTTGAACATCTGCAGCGCATCCGTGACCTGCAGGACCGCACTGGAGGTTTTACCGCCTTTATTCCCTGGCCCTTCCAGCCGGACAATACGGTTTTGGCAGAAAGCAGTGACCTGAAAAAAGAAACCGCGTTCGGCTACCTGAAGATGCTGGCCCTGTCGCGCCTTTTCTTGGACAATATCGACAATATCCAGGCATCCTGGGTGACCCAGGGGCCCAAGATCGCCCAGCTTTCGCTTTTCTTCGGAGCAAATGATTTCGGCAGCACCATGATTGAGGAAAATGTGGTTGCCGCGGCCGGAGTCCATTTCCGCCTCTCGGAAAAAGAAATCCGGCGCCTGGTCACCGATGCCGGTTTTACCCCGAGACAGCGGCTCATGAATTATACCCTGGTCTGAAACAGCGCGCCCGTGCAGCAACTCCTATTACACCGTGCCCCATTTGTCATCCCGGTTTGCGAGCCTGTCATTTCCGATGGCGCCGTTCTGGTAAACGGTCAGACTATCCGTGCCGTCGGTCCATTTGCCGAACTCAAAAAAACACATCCCCACGCCGCCATAATTGATCATTCTGACTGCGCCCTGACCCCTGCCCTGGTTAACGCCCACATACACCTTGAGCTGTCACACCTGCCAATCCCTATGGAAATTCCCGAGGTCGCCGGCTTCGTGGAGTGGATCCCGGCCCTGCTTGAACGCCGCAGCCGCCTGGGCGATACCGGCACGAACGTCGACGAGGCCGCCCGCAAGACCCTTGCCCGCCTGCACGCCCAGGGAGTCGCGGTTATCGGTGACATTGGCAACACAGATACCGCCGCCCGTCTCAAGGATTCTTTCCCGGGCCTGCTCATCCCCTTTCTCGAATTTCTGGGCAGCTCGGACTCCATGTGCGCCTCAGTTCAAAACCAGGTTGCAGACCTGGACCCGTCAGTTCTCTGCACGGCCCACGCGCCCTATACAACGAATGGTGCGCTTATCACCTTTTTAAAAGAGCGGGCAGCCCGGAACAACCACCCCTTCCCAATCCACACGGCCGAGCCGGACAGCGAGCAGGAGATGCTCAGCCATGGCCGGGGCCGCCTGTGCGAATTTCTGCAAAAACTTGGTTTTGTTGCCACCCCTTTTCCGCCGCCGGCCCTTGGTCTGCCTCCGGGCTCGGTTACCTACCTGGACAGCCTTGGGATTCTTGATGAGCGGACCATCTGCGTCCATGCCGTCCATGTCAGCGATGCGGAAATAGAACTGCTGGCCCGGACAAAAACAAAAGTCTGTCTCTGCCCCGGCAGCAACAGGTACCTGCAAACCGGAACCGCTCCTGTTCCGCGCATGCTGAAACACGGAATCCTGCCTGGTCTTGGCACGGACAGCGCGGCCAGTAATCCGGAGCTTTCCATCTGGCGCGAAATGAGACTGACGGCCGAGGATCACCCGGGTATTGATCCGGCCCGGATCTTTGCCATGGCCACACAAGGCGGGGCTGAGGCCCTCCAGGCCGACCGGAATTACGGGACCCTCGCTCCCGGCAAAACAGCAGAGTTCCTGGCGATACCGCTGCGGGAGCAGGTTGCTTCGCCTGATGATCTGTATCAGTACCTAGTCTGCCAAAACCACCAGATCAAACCGCACCGGGTAGACGCATGAGCAGGCTGGTACGGATCGGCATGGTCAACTATATAAATACCGCCCCCATCTACGAGGAGTGGAAGAGACTATCCCTGCCCGGGAACTGGCAGGTTACCGAGGCGGCCCCCAGTGCCCTCAACCGGATGCTGGCCACGGGCGCACTGGATATGGGCCTGGTCTCTTCCTGTGAATATGCCGCCCGGCCTGAAAAATACCAGATCCTGGCCGACCTCTCCATCAGCGCAACCGGCCCGGTTGGCAGTGTTTTCCTGTTCTCCACGGTAGCGCCGGATCAACTGGCCGGGGCACGGGTGCTGTTGACCGGCCAGTCCGAGACCTCGGTCGCCCTGGTCAAAATCGTCCTGGAGGAATTTTACGGGGTGCAGCCCCGTTACACCACAGGTGACATTTTCGGTCCCACAGGGTATAGAGACGATATTATGGGGATCATGGCCATAGGTGACGATGCCCTGCGCCTGGACGCTGAGGGCCGATTCCCGCACCGACTGGACCTGGGCGACGCCTGGAAGAGGGAGACCGGCCTTCCTTTTGTCTTTGCTGTTTTCGCCGTCAATGAGGACTTTATTGCGAAAGAACCGGAGACTCTTCGCTTCATTCACCAGGTTCTGCTGGAATGCCGTGACCGGGGGAAGGACAGGCTCGCGGAGATCAGCAGTCAGGTCGCGCCGCGGATTCCCATGGAAGCAGAAGCCTGTTACGATTACCTGGTCAACATTGAACATAACCTGGGCCATGCGCATCGCCATGCCCTGGAAACGTTTTTTCGCTACCTGATCAGACGGCGCGAGGGGTCAGACCGGGCGCTGCCCCTGAAAATATACCGATAATCCCGGTGTGACCGACCGGAAATGACACGACAATCCATGCAGGCACCGGTAGAGAAAAAGAAATTTGTCCGTGACAAATTCTCGGCAATCAGTCCCCGCTATGACCTTCTCAACTCGCTTCTGTCTTTTCAGATCGACAGATACTGGCGCTGGAAAACAACCCGCCAGCTCAGAGCGTTCAGTGAGGGACCGGTCCTTGATCTCTGCGCGGGCACCCTGCCCCTTTCCCTGGAGTTGACCCGTCAGGCAAAAAACAGAACGGTTCTGGCCGTTGACTTCTGCGAAGACATGCTGCGCAGTGGCATCAAGGTCCTGCCCAATGACGACAGGCGTGACCGAATTTTTCCTGTGTGCGGCGACGGTGAAGAGATACCGGCTCCGGCCAATACCTTCTGGGGCTGCACTGTCGCCTTTGGCGTCCGAAACCTTTCCCGGACCCAGCAGGGCCTCAATGAAATGTTTCGGATCCTCAAGCCGGGCGGCAAACTGCTGATCCTGGAATTTTCCAGACCGTCAAACCCGGTCATAAAACCACTGTACAACTTCTATCTCAACACAATCCTGCCCAGAATAGCCGGCCTTGTCTCCGGTGACAAGGAGGCCTATGAATACCTGGCCAGTTCCATTGCCGCCTTTTATGAACCGGGGGAACTGCTTGACATGCTGAAGGTGGCGGGATTCCGCTCAACAGGGAGCAAACCCCTGACTTTCGGCATTGTTACCCTCTACATAGGAGTAAAATAATCATGCACCGCCCGCAACGTATAATCCTGGCCATTACAGGGGCAACGGGCATGATCTACGTCTCCTCCCTGCTCCGTATCCTTGAACAGGCGGCAGTGGCTGTCCACGCAATTATTTCCGACGCGGGCGAAACCGTACTGAAAATCGAAGCGGGTATCCGACCTGCAGAACTCCCCGGTATTGAGAACTGGTTTTCCCAGAATGATTTCACCGCTCCCATGGCCAGTGGATCGGCCCGGTACGACGCCATGGTCATCCTGCCCTGCACCATGGGCACCCTTGGCGCGGTTGCAGGAGGATACTGCGCAAACCTTATCCACCGCGCCGCCGATGTGACCCTCAAGGAACGTCGTCCCCTTATCCTGGCTACACGTGAGACACCGCTCAATCGCACCCACCTGGCAAACATGCTTAAGGTCCATGACGCAGGAGGAACCATTTTCCCCCCGACTCCCTCCTTTTACCACAGGCCGGGATCCATTGAGGAGATGGCGCTCCAGTACGCGGCCCGGCTGTGCGACATGCTTAACGTTGATTCAGATCTTCTGAAGCGCTGGGGAGAATAAAGTCCTTCTCCGGCGGTTATTTCCTCTTGACTTTCAGGGGTGTTCCCTCTATTTTTATCCCGCGCGCTGGGGGATGGTCTAATGGCAAGACAGCAGACTCTGACTCTGCCTATCGGGGTTCGAATCCCTGTCCCCCAGCCATTCCTCATTAATCTTCCAGCTGTTTCAAGTGGAGAGCCCTCCCCTTTTTCGAGAAAAGTTGGCCCGGATATTTCACAAAGGTCGTCGTGAAAAATCTGAACGTGCCGGAGATTCAGCGTTTCGCGCAGGAAATTGTTTGCAGGCATACTGGTGGTATGTCGAAAACAGTTTCCAGAGAAGCGCTGAAGATTCGGTATGTCCAGACTGTGCAGCAGGCCGCTGGTGAAATATGCGGGATAGTGCCCCGGACAAGGTGTGTTGCAGAGATATCTTCACTATCCTGTTTAACAAAATTTAATTTAAAATCTGTTGTTTTCGTTGTAGAGTTACAGTGCAGGACGGCTCAAGCAGCAAGCGACCAGCCAGCCGCACACTTGAACCTGGATCCGTGAGCGTTCACCCGTGGTACAGATGAAAGTGATCGGGCCATGGGGCTATAGTAACCTATGCCCCATGGTTTGATCGCTTTCAGATGGGCCGCGGGAGGGCGCTCTGACGGGCGATGTAGAGTGAGAACTCGTCTGATTGAATGAGAGAACAAATATTTCACTTTTTCAATACGTT
>JAJRTB010000294.1 GCA_024278495.1 Deltaproteobacteria bacterium | reverse complement strand
CGACCCAGTCCCTGTCCTTGTTCCTGAAGGTACGGAACTCGGAATCCGTGACCAGGTCTCCGGTCAGGGTGATGACGAGTATTTCGTACCCCTCGGTTCCCGTGACCATGCCGATGACAGGTGTCCGGCCCAGGATGTTTTCCCGCTGGGCAAAATAGACATATTCCTGGACGTTCGGCGCAACCATGCGGTGGCCGTCCGGCTCGCCCAGGTAGCGAAGCACGTCCTGCCTGGTTGATTCACCCGCCTTGATCAGGGAGGCGTCCGAGGCCAGGTGCCGGACCGGTTTGGTGTAGCAGCCTCCCAGAACCAGGGTCAGGAGCAGGCAGAAGAGAAGAGAGCGATACATGCGGTTCCTCCGGAGTTCCACGCAGTCGGTTTGTCCCGGTGACATGATTTCGTGCGCGGGTTGGGTTTCTATATCGTGATCCCCGCTTTTTTTCAAGTCCCTTGGCCGGCCCTGTCCAAAAATGATGATCTCGCAAAAACTTGTCAATGTCCTGAATCCGTGAGCGTTCAGCCGTGGTGCAGATGAACGCTCACGGATTCAGGAGTGTACCTGATCACGGGGAAAGTGCCCCGGCGCTTGCATCACCTCTGAATTGTGATGAATTCATAAAAAGCCATTAAACCGCGATAATTCAACAGGTTGCAGTGCTGGTCCGCCGGATTCGCGACTTTTTGCGAATCCGGCAAAAACGGTCTGATGGCTGCCCCGATTACGGTGGGGAAACAGGATCGGCTAGTCGCCCCGATCAGCCGCCAGCCGTTCCATGATCCGGTAGTTGCGGCTCACCATCTTCTGGGAATCAACCAGGAGCCCGGCCTGGATCATGGCGTTGTCCAGGATCTGTTCAACGATGTCTCCGGCCAGATCCTGCTCCGCATCCTTCAAGGCGGCCAGCTTTTTGACAAGCGGGCTGGCCGGGTTGATCTCCAGGTTCTTTTTGGAGGTCATGACCTGGTGTTCATCTTGACCGGTGGCCTGCAGGACCCGTTCCATGGATGAGGTGAGCATGCCGTCCGCGTTGACGATCATGGCCGGACTGTCAACCAGGCGGCTGGAGGGAACCACGTCGTTGACCCGGTCATCGAGCCGTTCCTTGATCCATGCGCAGAGATCCCTGGCCTGGTCATCGGCCAGGTCGTCCTGTTTTTGGCCGGAGGAGTCATCTTCTTTTTTGCCGTCGTCGCCGCCGGGCAGTTGCAGGTCGGCCCGGTCGGCCGAGACCAGTTTCTTGCCGTCAAATTCGCCCAGGTGGTTGAGAACAAAGTCGTCGATCGGCTCCATGGTGAAGATTATCTCAATATCCCTTTTGCGGAACATCTCGATGTAGGGGCCGTTTTCCAGGGCCTCGCGGCTGGGGCCGTTGATAAAGTAAATCTTGTCCTGGCCTTCCTGCATCCGGGAAACGTAATCGGCCAGGGAGGTGAGTTTTCCCTTTTCGGTCCCGGACGACTCGAAACGCAGCAGCTCGCCCAGCTGTTCCCGGTATTCAAAATCAGTGGTGATTCCTTCCTTGATGTACAACCCGAAGGTCTTCCAGAATTCAGCGTATTTTTCCGGATTCTCCCTGGCCTGTTCATTGAGAAATTTGATGAACCGCTTGGTCACCACCTTGCGCAGCTTGAAAACCAGGGCGTTGTCCTGCAGGGCCTGGCGTGAAATATTGAGCGGCAGGTCCTCCGAGTCCACCACCCCTTTCAGGAAACGCAGCCACTCGGGCAGTATGTTTTCACTGTGCTGGTCGATCAGCACTTTCCGGCAGTAGAGGTTGACCCCGGGCGTGATCCGGCCCATACCCATGATCTCGTAGTTTTCCTTTGGCACATAGAGCAGGGCGTTAATGGCCAGGGGGGCGTCCGCCTTGAAGTGGACCCGGTACATGGGCTCGTCCACGGCATTGCCGACGTACTTGTAGAACTCGGTGTATTCCTCCTCGGTGATCTCGTCCTTGGAGCGGGTCCAGATGGCCTGGATCGTGTTGACCGTTTTGCCCTCAACCTTGATGGGAAAGGGCACAAACGATGAGTACTGTTTGATGATACGTTCAATGGTGAACTTGACGGCGTAGTCATGGGCGTCTTCTTTCAGCTCGAGGATGATTTTCGTACCCCGGTGCAGTCCCTCGCAGGGTCTGATGGTGTAGGTGCCGCCGCCGTCGGACTCCCACTCGTGTCCTTCGCTGCCGTCCCAGGAGCGGGTCTGGACCCGGACTTTTTTTGCGGCCATGAAGGCGGAGTAAAAGCCTACCCCGAACTGGCCGATCAGGCTGACGTCCTTTTTTGCGGCCTCGGCCAGTTGTTCCCAGAAATCGGCCGATCCGGAATGGGCAATGGTGCCCAGGTTGGTTTCCAGCTCCTCCAGGGTCATGCCGATACCGGTGTCGGTGATGGTCAGTACGTGGTTCTTGTCGTCACAGTCAATGGTGATCTCCAGGGGGACATGGGCGTCGAACTCGACTTTTTCCACCAGGTTGCGGTGGCGGAATTTTTCCAGGGCGTCGGCCGCGTTTGAAATCAGCTCCCGGACAAAAATATCCTTTTCCGTGTAGAGAGAGTTGATAACGATATCCAGGACCCGGCGGGACTGGGCCTGAAACTCGCGGGTAATTGTCTGTTCTGCCAT
>JAJRTB010000293.1 GCA_024278495.1 Deltaproteobacteria bacterium | reverse complement strand
GATGTCATGGGAGGTCACCACCCCGATAATCTTACCGCCGCGTTCTACCGCGAGATGGTGTATACCGGTGGACATCATCTTGAGCAGGAGGTCAAAACAGACCGTTTCGGAGTGAACGCTCAAAACCGGCGACGACATGATTTCCCGGACCTCCACCGCGTAATCCAGCCCTTCGGCCAGTACCCTGGTGCGCAGGTCCTTGTCCGTGATGATACCGATGATGTTGTCGGGCTTGCCCGATGCATGAATCAACAAAGAGCCAACCTTGTACCTGGCCATCTCCCGGGCGCATTCCTGGACAGACAACTCTTCAGGCGCCCGGCGCAGGGTCTTGACCAGTCCCTCGGCGCGGCAGGAGAAGAGATGCATATCATCCTCTCCGCGCCTGGCCCACCTGTGACGCCGCAGTTCATTGTAGGCGGTGGCCACTACTTTTTCGGAAAAACTCTTCAGGTAATACTGGGCAAAACCGGGCTGTTTTTCCAGCAGCTCCAGAAAGACCTCCCTGGGCAACAGAAAACAGAAGGTATCCTCCAGAGTTTCAACATCCAGATTTGCCCTGGTGTCCCGGATAATACTCAAGGCGCCGAAGACGGAGCCCTCGCCCCGGTAATCCTTGAGGGTGATTTCCCCTTCCTCGGCGGTGATAAAGGTTTTGACCCCGCCGCGCTGGATCAGGTAGAGATGGGTGACCTCGGTTTCACCGGCCGAGAAAATCCGGGTCCCCTTGGGAAAAAAATCAATGGTGCAATGACGTGCCAGGTGGGCAAGAGACTCTTGCTCAAGCCCGTCAAAAGGCATGATGTTCCGTAAAAAATCAACCGCGACTTCCGGTGCGACACCGTGCACGTCGCCTCTGGATCCCATAGGTCCTCCACCAGACAAAACAGGCAGAACCCCGGGAGGAGTCCTGCCTGTTTTTTTGTATATTTTTCTTGTCCGCCGGGCCGGACATTCTGTTTCCAGCCACCCGGGCGGGACGGATCAGCCAAGCGCCTTCTTGCCCTCAACCAGGCTGTCAACCACGGACGGATCAGCCAGGGTCGAGGTATCACCGAAGTCGCTGAGATCATTGGCCGCGATCTTGCGCAGGATACGACGCATGATCTTTCCGGAACGGGTCTTGGGCAGGCCCGGGGCCCACTGGATCACCTCGGGCGTGGCAATGGGGCCGATCTCCTTGCGGACATGCATAACCAGGTCCTTGCGCAGCTCATCGCTTTCCGTGGCCGCCGCGGTCAGGGTGACATAGGCGTAGATCGACTGGCCCTTGATCGGATGCGGCATGCCGACGACCGCTGCCTCGGCAACGGCCTCGTGGGCCACCAGGGCCGACTCGATCTCGGCCGTGCCGAGACGATGGCCGGAGACGTTGATAACGTCGTCCAGCCGTCCCATGATCCAGAAATAGCCGTCCTCGTCACAACGGGCGCCGTCTTCAGGATCATAGATATTATCGTAGCGGCTGAAATAGGTCTTCTTGAACCGTTCCGGATCGCCGAACACGCCCCGCAGCATGCCGGGCCAGGGTTTACGGATAACCAGATGGCCGCCCTCGTTGGGCGCGGCCTCGTTTCCATCTTCATCATAAATTGCCGCGTCAACACCCGGCAGGGGGAAGGTCGCCGAACCGGGCTTCAACGGGGTGGCATAGGGCAGAGGAGAAATAAGGATACCGCCGGTCTCGGTCTGCCACCAGGTATCAACGATGGGCAGCCTGGACTTGCCGATGTTGAGATGGTACCACATCCAGGCCTCGGGATTGATCGGCTCACCGACCGAACCGAGAATACGCAGGCTGGAGAGGTCGTAGCGCCGGGTCGGCTCCTCGCCGTCCCGCATCAGGGCACGGATAACCGTGGGCGCGGTGTAGAAGATATTGACCTTGAATTTTTCCACTATTTTCCAGAACCGGTCAGGTCCCGGGTAGGAGGGCACTCCCTCGAACATCACCGAGGTGGCGCCCAAGCCAAGCGGACCATACAGAATATAGGTATGGCCGGTGATCCAGCCGATATCTGCGGTGCACCAGTAGACATCGTTGTCCTGGAGATCAAAGACATACTGGCAGGTATGCATGGCATAGGTCAGGTAGCCGCCGGTGGTGTGGACTACGCCCTTGGGCTTGCCGGTGGAACCCGAGGTGTAGAGGATAAAGAGAATATCCTCGGCATCCATGGACTCAGGCTCGCACTCGCTGGAGATATCGGGCGCAGCCACTTCCTCGTGCCACCAGGTGTCCCGGCCGTCCTTCATGGGCACGTCGTTTCCGGCCCGTTGCACAACAATGCAGTGTTCAACCGAATCACACCCTTCCAGGGCCGTATCCGCGTTGGGCTTGAGCGGAATGGTTTTGCCGGCCCGCAGCACCGCGTCGGCGGTGATCAGCACCTTGGCCTCGCAGTCCTGGATCCGGCTCTGCAGGGCCACCGCAGAAAAACCGGCAAAAACAACCGAGTGCATGGCGCCGATCCTGGAACAGGCGAGCAGGGCAATGGCCAGCTCCGGAACCATGGGCAGGTAAATGGAGACCCGATCCCCTTTCCTGACACCCTTTTTCTTGAGCACATTGGCGAAACGGCAGACCTCCGTGTGCAGCATCTGGTAGGTATAGACCCGGACATCCTCCTCAGGCTCTCCCTGCCAGATAATGGCGGCCTTGTTACGGCGGCCGTCTGTCAGGTGACGGTCCAGGCAGTTATAGGACATGTTGAGCTTGCCGCCCTGGAACCACTTGATCTCCGGCCTGGTAAAATCCCACTCCAGAACCTTGTCCCATTTTTTATCCCAGGTGACCAGCTCCCCGGCACGCTCCGCCCAGTAGCCTTCCGGGTCTTCCATGGACCGTTTATAAATCTCACGGTACTCATCCATGCTTTTGATATACGCTGAGTCCCTGCCATCCGTCGGCGGCTCGAACACTCGACCTTCACTGAGTAGACTGGTGATTTTGTCTTCACTCCCGGCCATGATAGTCTCCTTCAATTCATTAATTGGCACAGTTGAACAGCTTCGCCCATGCTCCCACAGCGTGGGACACCAAAACACTTCAGAACTGGCACTAATATTGTCTTGAAACTTTGTCAAGAAAAACCGGCGTACTCAAAAAATCTTCATACGAACAGTGTACCTTTGTTGAACTTCCTGTCAAGAAAGAGTATCTGAAAAAAGCAATTCATGATATCGTTTTTTTCGCACAGAACCCATACACTTCTGATCATTCCCGAGAGGACGACAACCATGGCCACTCCCCTTGAAAAACAAGTGGAACAGTACCTGCAGAACGGAGAGAGCAAAAAGTCCATTCTGCGAAAGCTCGATACCAGGGACAATCATGCCAGGCTGATCTATTTTCTCAACAACAAGTCGCTCCTGTCCCGGCGCCACAAGTACATGTGGGTCAACATCGCCCTGGCGGTCTCGCTGCTGCTTGTTACCCTGAACCGGCTGCTTGCCATTGCCGATGCCGGTCATTTTGATTTTTATCTCCTGGCGGACTTTATTGTGCCGACCATCAACTTTTATGTCCTGCGGGAGATTCTCCTTTTTCAGCGCACCGGCTACCAGTTCCTGACTGTCCTGACGGCGCTGGGACTGTTCTACCCGGAAAACCGGGTCATGCCGCTCATCTTTATCAACCTCGGCATGATCTGCCTGGCGATATTTCTCTACCTGCGCCTTTTTCCCCGGGAAGAAATCCTGAAACCCTGACCGACACCGACAATTCGTAACCAAATTTACTTGACGAAATCTATTTAAGAATTAAATTGAAGACTGAAGGCGCCTTTCAATTTGCAGAGAGAGTATCCGCATGGAACACAAAGATATTGTCCAGATGGCCGACCTGCTTAAATCCATCGGCCATCCCATCAGGCTGAAAATTCTCTGTCTGCTGGAGAGCGGTGAAATGACGGTCAGTGATATCAGGGAAGAGGTACAGACGACCCATGCCAACATTTCCCAGCACCTGGTCATCCTGCGGAACCAGGGAATCATAGACTTCCGCAAGGACGCCAATTTTATTGTCAACAGGATCTGTGATGCTCGAGTAACGGAACTGATTAAAATACTGCGCCGCCTCTACTGTAACGGCTCAGACAACTGAATTACCCCTGCAACAAAAACACTGGAGAACTCACAATGATTGTCAACGACCTTATTCATGTTTTTGCCGGTTTTTTTATCCTTCTCAGCCTTGCCCTTGGTGTTGACGCAAGTCCCGTTTTCATGAGCAAATACTGGCTCTGGTTTACCGCCTTTGTCGGCGCGAACCTGTTCCAGTTCGGGTTCTCGAAGTTCTGCCCCCTGGGCCTGATTCTGAAAAAACTTGGTGTTCCGGAGACCAGGAGCTGATCTCCTCCCAAACACAAAAACACCGGTATCCCTGACCTGCCGGTTGTCCCTCTTGTGGAGAGGCGCACCTCCTTCCTCACTTCCCCCTCCGTGTGCCTCTCCACTTTTTTCTCCAGCCCGCCTGCGCTCCTTTCCCGCAAGCACTCGTTTTCCCCCTTGACTCAGATGCGATGACATGCGATTATACAATAAGATTTATTCACAATACAAACAGGATGTATGCGCCTTCATGACCACCATGCCACCATTCGTGGGCCGGCCCCCGGCACGATCCTCCTTGTCTTCTGGCTCTGCATTCTGGCGCTGCCGGCCCCGGCTGCCGAGCGCCTGACCGTCCGGATAGGATTTTACGAAAACCCGCCCAAGCTCTTTCTCGGTCACCAGGATTCCCCCCGGGGGATTTTTCCGGAAATTCTCAGTCACATTGCCCAGACCGAGAACTGGGAGATCCGTTGGGTCCCCGGTACATGGCAGGAAGGAATTGACCGCCTGGAAACCGGGCGGATAGACATCATGCCGGATGTGGCCTACTCCCTGAAGCGGGCAGAAAAATATACCTTTTCAAATGAGCCGGTCCTGGTTAACTGGGCAACCATCTACAGCCGCGTCGGTCTTAATATTTCATCGCTGCCGGACCTTGACCGGAGAAAAATCGGAGTCATGCGGGGCAGCATCCATACCGGTGGCCCGGAGGGGATCAGGCAGCAGGTCGCCGGTTTCAATCTCTCCTGTACCTTTGTCGAATTTGACAGCTACGGGGAAATTTTCCAGGCCCTTCACAACAACTTAATCGATGCCGGCGTGGTCAACAGGCTGTACGGGCTGACCGCTCAGGAGCTGTATGACGTCCTGCCCACCAGAATCGTCTTCAACCCACGTCACCTGAAATTTGCCTTTCCAACTGACGGCCCCCTGACCGATACCCTGAAAAAAACCATCGACCACCGGTTGCGCTCCGCTGCCCTCCAGCCGGACTCGTGGCTGCGCCTTATCATCCAATCAAACCTGCGGGGCCTGCCCGCCGAGCTGACCGGCGGCGCTCCCGACGGCGCCGTCTACCTGACCCCGGAGGAAAAGGCCTGGATCCAGGCCCATCCCAAGATCAGGGTCGGCGTTGATCCGGAGTTCGCGCCCTTTGAGTTTATCGACAAAAACGGTCGCTGCAGCGGTTTTACCTCTGATTACCTTCAGATACTGCGCGAACGGCTGGGACTGAATCTGGTCAGAACCGAAAACCTGACCTGGAAAGAGGTCATGCAGGGGGCCGCCAAAAAAGAGATCGACCTTCTGGCAGCGGTAGGCTTTACAGCGGAACGATCCAGTTTCCTGGCTTACACAATCCCCTATACCGGCTTCTACAGGATGATTTTCTCCCGGACGGATATTCCCTTTATCAGTGGAACACGTGATCTCGAAGACCTGCGGGTCGCCGTGCAGGCCGGATCTTCCCATGCCGGCTGGCTCAGGGAACAGACCGGTTTCAGGCCGATGTACTACGACACCCTGAAAGAGACTATCGAGGCGGTTGCCGACAACAGGGCCGACGTCTTTATCGGCAACATGGCGGCCTCCACCTACTGGATCAGGAAACTCAATATCACAAATATACGAGCCGCGGCACCTGTTTCACTGGAGCGGCAACTCCTCCACATGGCGGTCCGCAAGGACTGGCCGATCCTGGTCAATATTCTGAACAAGGGTCTGGCCTCCGTCTCGCCGCAAAGGGCGGAAGAAATCAGGGATCGCTGGATCGCGGCAGGATACAGTGTCGGAGTCCCGGAAGGTCTTGTCCGCCGCCGGATCATTCTTGTTCTCTCGGCAGCCCTGCTCTTTATCCTTGTTTTCTGGTACTGGAACAGACGCCTCAAGCATGAAGTTATCCTCCGCGGGGAAGCGGAAAAGGCCCTGCGCCGATCCAGGGAACAACTGGCGGACCAGGTCTCGGAACAAACCCGGGAACTGATCAGGACAAACGCCATCCTCAAGCGGGAGATGGCCGTCAAGGAAGAACTGCTCAACAAACTGCACCGATCCGAAAAGATGGAGTCGCTCGGCCTCATGGCGGGCGGAGTCGCCCACTACCTGAACAACATTCTGGCCGGAGTGGTCAGCTATCCGGATCTCCTCCTTCTTGAACTGCCC
This sequence comes from Deltaproteobacteria bacterium, assembly GCA_024278495.1. GTDB lineage: Bacteria > Desulfobacterota > Desulfobulbia > Desulfobulbales > Desulfobulbaceae > UBA10518. The sequence continues at coordinate 21,075 of JAJRTB010000293.1, read as the reverse complement.
GAAAACAGCCCGCTTCGCGGCCCCCTCGAGGTTATCAAGGATTCCGGCACCCGTGCAGCGGCCGTGGTGGCCGACCTGCTCACCATTACCAGGGGAGTGGCGCTGGAAAAAAAAAACCACGATATTGTCACCCTGCTCGAAGAGTGCCTTGATTCGCCGGAATACAGGGACCTGGCGGAACGTTTCCCTGAAATTCACTGCCGGATTCTTCCGGGTCCGGGGCCCCATGACATCTTCTGCGCGCCGGTTCATGTCAAAAAATCCATCATGAACCTGATCGCCAATGCCTTTGAAGCAGTCGGGAAAAAAGGAGAGGTAACCGTCTCCACCCGGAATGTCCTCATTGAACAGGAAAACCCGAACCAGCCGGGTCCGGGAAACTGGGTCATTCTCCGGGTTGCCGACACGGGCCCGGGAATCGCCCCTGATGATCTCCCCCGTGTTTTCGAACCGTTTTACTCCAAGAAAATCCTGGGTCGCAGCGGAACCGGCCTGGGGCTGGCCATAGTCTGGAACACAGTCCAGGATCACGGCGGGACAGTCACTGTTGACAGCGATGACAGGGGCACGGTGTTCTCCCTCTTTTTCCCGGTAACCGACCATCAGGATTGTCCTGTTCCGGAGGATATGAATGAGGAAAATCTGAGAGGAAACGGAGAAACAATTCTGGTGGTGGATGATGAAGAGCGGCAGCGGGACATTGCCTGCAGGATCCTCGAATCTCTCGGTTATCAGGCGCGAAGCGCCGCTTCCGGAGAAGAAGCCCTGGCCTTTCTGGGCGGGAACCGGGCGGATCTTGTCCTTCTCGACATGATTATGGAACCAGGCATGGACGGGTTGCAGACGTACCGGGAAATCCAGCGGATCGCGCCGGGGCAGAAGGCGATCATTGTCAGCGGATTCTCAGAAAACAGCGCTGTTGCCGAAACCATGCGCCTCGGCGCCTCCTGCTTTATCCGGAAGCCGTACATCTGCACCCGACTTGGTTTTGCCGTCAAGCGGGGACTACACGAATCAGGTTAATCCACCTTTCCCCGTTTCCGCCTTGCCCGCCCCGGGATCCGGGCAGGTCTGGTCACACTCCACCTCACACAGCTTCGGGGTGGCATCAAGCCGCAGGGCGCTCAACCTGCCTCCCCAGAGACAGCCCGTGTCCAGGGCGTACACCCCGGACTCGCCGGTCCGGCCGTTCAAGGCCGACCAGTGACCGAAAACGATCCGTAAATTCCTGCTCCGACGCCACGGAACCGCGAACCAGGGAACATATTTATTCCTCTGGGTTCCGACCGGCCCCTTGTCTGAAAAATTTAATTTTCCCTCCAGGGTACAGTATCGCATCCGGGTGAAACTGTTGATGATAAAACGATACCGATCCACCCCGGCAAGCGCCGGGTCCCACTTTTTCGGTCTATTGCCGAACATCCCGGCCATGAACCTGTGATAGGCCGTGTCATCACGCAGGACACACTCCACTTCCCGGGCGCATTGACCGGCCGTGTCAAGATCCCATTGCGGCGGCAGACCGGCATGGACCAGGGTAAAACCGAGCGCTTCGTCATGGTGCAGCAACGGCAGGCGGCGCAACCAGAAAAACAGTTCCTCGCGGTCCGGCGCGGTCAATACGTCCTGCATGGTGTGGTTGCTGGCCTTGGTATACCCCTCGGCCAGGGCCAGCAGCGAGAGATCGTGATTCCCCAGGACACAGACGGCGGCCGGGCCGAGACCCTTGACAAAACGCAGGGTCTCGAGGGATTTGTCTCCGCGGTTCACCAGGTCGCCTGCAAACCAGAGGGTATCCTCGGACGGGGAAAAGGATATCTTGTCCAGGAGCATCCGCAGGGCGTCATAACACCCCTGGATGTCGCCGATGGCATAAACAGCCATCCCTACATGCCCGGCATGGCCGGACCCGGGGGAGCGGGGCCGCCGCTGTCGGCCTTGCGGGCGTCATCTTCGGCCAGGGCGGCGGCAGCCCCTGCTTCAGCAACCTTTTGGGAATCCGGATGCCCGTTATCATCTTTGGGCAGCTCCACAATAACCTTTCGATGGGCATAGTGAATGCCCCTGGCGGCCAGGGCCTCGGTAATACGACGATAGGCCTCGCGGCGGATGACAAAATGGGTGCCCGGTTTGGCCGTGAACTTGACCCGGATGACCATCACCGAGCCGGTGATCTCGCGTACGCCCTGGGACTTGACCGGCTTGATAAAATCATCGCCAAACTCCGGGTCCTGCAGCATGGCCAGCCCCACCCGCTGGATGATCTTGCGGACCTTGTCGATATCCGTGTCATAGGGAAACTCCAGGTTGAACTTGACCACGATGCCGCCGCGCATGAAGTTTGTAATGGGCCCCAGCTCACTGTATGGGACAATCTGCAACATCCCGCGATGATGACGCAGCATGACGTTACGCAGGGTAATGGCTTCCACCGCGCCGGACACGTTACCGGCCTGCAGGTATTCGCCCACCCGGAAGGCGTCGTCAAGCAGAAAAAAGAACCCGGACAAGACGTCGCTCACCAGTTTCTGGGCGCCGAAACCAAGCGCTATGCCGACGACACCGGCGCCGGCCAGCAGCGGGGCGATATCCACCCCGATGGCGGAGAGAATAATAAGGGTCACCATCACCACCAGGACCGTGGCGATAAACTTGCGGATCATGGGCAGCAGGGTATAGCCGCGTCCACGCTGGGCCGCGGCCCCCCACTCGTCATCCTGGCCCTCTTCCTCCTCTTCCTCGGGGATCATTTCCCTGATTTTTCTCTCTATATAGCCTGCAACGATCCGCCAGACAAGCAGGGCCAGGGCCAGGGTCACCAGCGACTCAAAAACAGCCCGGGTTACGGCGGCGGCATAGGGGAGAGAGTATCCCCAGAGGTTCAGGACCCAGACGACCACGGCACCCAGAACAGCAAGTCTGACAATGCTCCCCACCCGGGCAATAAGCTGCCGTTCCCTCTCCTCCACGGGGATCACTTCGCCAACCGTCCCCGTATCGCCTGCCTCGCTTCCGGCAGCGCTGTAAATATTCAGGGTGCGGACCGTCGTCCGGACCACCCACTGGGCGACGCGATCCAAAACCAGAAAAATAGGAACCGCCAGAATACTTAAGAGAAAAGCGCCCCTGTCCTGCCTGATCACCGAGGTCTGCTGGACAAAGAAAATCACCCAGACCACAAACAGGTATATCAGGACCAGGAGATGCCAGAGCGCGGCAAACTGCCTCACAATCCACCCCTTTCCGGTTTCCCCGGAATCCGTTGCCAGAATATGATCAGCAACCAGTTGGCGATTCAGTACCACCTGCCGGCCGATCATCAGCAGAAGGACGGTCCCCAGAAACAGGGCCAGCAGGATAACGAATTCTCCGGAAGCGCCCAGCTCCCTGGCCAGGGCAATAAGGGTCGTGCCGACACCGACAAAGTACAGGAACATGACGGCAAGTCGGTGCAATCGCCCGGCCGCGACATCACCCATGGCCAGCAGGCGGAGGGATGGCTCCCTGGGAGCGAAGATAAGAGTTGCCGCCAGAGAAGTCGCCCGCAGGAAAAACATGACAAAGAGAACGGCCATGAACAGAAGTCGGGCCTGAGGCTGATTTGCAGCAGGCGTCACAATAAACAGCAGCAGCGATGCCGCGCTCAACACAAAAAGGTTGATCAATGGCGGCAGAACGTGCATGATTCCGGCCCAGAATCGCAGCAAGCCTTTCAGGTCGGGCACTGCTTCAGACAGAAACCGGCGCCAAAACCCGGCAGTCATGACGCGAAAAATAAACTCCATGCCAAGAGCCACCAGGAAGACCAGCAGAACCAGGCCGATATTTTGCCAGGCCGACAGCATGGTGCCGTCACTGCCTATACTGCGCACTATTTCCCTGATTTCGGCCGGGATGCTCCCGACATGACCGAAAATCTCCCGGGCTCTGCTCCCGGCGCTCCGGGAAGAATCACCGTCAATCAGATGCAGCCAGCCCGCCACCAGTGTCAGGAGGCCGGCCGAATCTCCTGGCCTGCCCGACTCCTGCGCAACAGCCTGTTTCCGTAACCCGGCAATAAGAATGCCGCGCACCTGTTCATCACTGAGTCCTGCCAGAACCGATTCGACCTGATCGGGCGGAATATTTTCCAGGGCCGTCGCTTCGGATGACGCCAGGACACCTTTGGCGCCGGGGAGCAGAAGCAACCCGCCCAGCGCCAACAGGGCAACCAGGAACAACCGTCCGGCACCCGGTCCCCTCACCCTCTTTCCCATACCAGAAACCATGCAAGACTCCATTTGATCATCAAAATTTTCCACCCTAACCCGTTTGTCGGCAAAGTCGGGAAATTATCCATGCAACCTTCTCAAGGTCGCCATTTTCATTTACCGAAAAATATAGTAAAGAATACCATGATCGTACACTTTTTTATCATAATCCTGAATCCGTGACGATGGAAGGCTGAATAATTGTCGGTTTCGTGACTTTTTACGAAACCGACAATCCTGATTCCGGCAAAGCATAAAGGTCCCCCGGCAGCCATGCCAGCCAATACAAACAATTCCCAAGCAGAACAGGTACCCCTGCGGGACATAACCGCCTGTCCGGGCTGCGATGTGGTCGTCGCAACAAAGCCGGTCAGCGTACCCTTCGGCTCGCACCTGCTCTGCCCCCGCTGTCGGCATACAATCAACGACCCCCGCAGAAACACCGTGGACCGCACCCTTGCCCTGTCCCTGACCGGCCTGCTGGTCTTTATCCCCGCCCACTTCATGCTTCTGCTCCAGTTCGATGCCATGGGTCTTGTCGACCAGGCAACGGTCGTGGACAGCATGACCGCGGTTATGGAACAGCAATACCTCTTTGTCGGGATCATGATTCTCCTGTCGGCAATTATCGTTCCCCTGGTCAAGCTGACCCTTCTCTGCGGTGTCTCCCTGGGGTTGCGCCTGAAAAAATTTCCCCGCCGCCTGCCGTTTATGTTCCGGTGGTACTGTCACCTGGAAGAGTGGGGCATGACCGAGGTTTACCTGATCGGTATCCTGGTCACCATTATCAAAATGAGCCACATGGCTGAAATTTCATACGAAAAAGGGTTTACCGCCTTTCTCATACTCACCGCGGCACTTGTTGGTACCGCCTTTACCCTGGACCGGCATTATTACTGGAACAAAATCGAAGAGTTGAACCACGCTCCCGGGAAGCCCGCCAATGATGCTTCCGGACCGACGGCGCGGGCCGTTCCCGGCCAACCCGCCCTGGCCGCGAACCTTATCCAGTGTCACACCTGCCACAAACTTCTGCCCTTCCGGGACCCTGAACCAGGCCATGAACTCACCTGCCCCAGATGCGGCGCCACTGTCCACAAGCGAAAGCCAGGCGCCCTGACTGTCACCTGGGCCCTGGTGATAACCGCGGCCATCCTCTCCCTGCCGGCCAACCTGCTGCCGATCATGGAGGTCAGCTTTCTGGGAACCCCTGACCGGTCAACCATCATGGACGGGATCATCTATTTTTTTCAAACAGGATCATACGGCATCGGTCTTGTCATCCTGACTGCCTCGATCCTGGTTCCCCTGTTTAAAATCGTCGGCCTTGTCCTGCTCCTGTATTCGATTCAGTTTAACCGCTGGTCGCACCTGACCCAGAAATCAATCATGTTCCGCTTCATCGAATTCATCGGCCGCTGGTCCATGCTGGACATCTTTGTTATTGCCCTGCTCTGCGCCCTGGTCGACTTCGGCTTCTTCACCACGATCACCGCCGCGCCCGCAGCAACCTTTTTCACCCTTGTTGTTTTGTGCACCATGTTCGCGGCCATCAGTTTTGATCCGAGACTTATGTGGGATATTGTCAACTCAAACGAAAGCAGAAACAGGACCCTGAATCCGTGAGCGTTCACCCGTGGTGCAGATGAGTGTGAACAAATATTTCACTTTTTCGATACGTTAGTTGCCAAAGACACAAATTTTCGTCACGGATTCAGGAGGACATAAAAACATGGAAGCAACCGTTGTACGAAAGAAAAAAGGGATCTCGCCGATCTGGATCCTGCCCCTGCTGGCCTTGAGCATCGGGGCCTGGCTTCTCTATACAAGCTACCGGGACGCCGGCATCGACATAACCATCCACTATCCGTACGCGGAGGGCATCACCCCCGGCAAAACCCAGGTCATGTACAAAGGGGTTGCCGTTGGCCTGGTGAAGGGAATCAGAATCGACGACGACCTGCAGGGGCTGAGCCTGCTGGTCAACATGAAGGTCAAGCAGGGCCTGGTGAAGGACACGAAATTCTGGATCGTCAAGCCGGAAATCTCGGCCGGCAGAGTCAGCGGCCTGGAAACAATCCTCAGCGGCAGTTATATCGCCGTGCAGCCTGGAACGTCATCGGAGCAGGCCCGACATTTCGAGGGGCTGTCCGGTCCCCCGGCACTGCCGCCGGACACCCCGGGCCTGCACCTGACCCTGCGGGCGGACGCCCTTCACTCCATGCAGAAGGGATCACCCGTCTACACCAGAAACCTGAAAATAGGAAAAATCAAGGACTACAAACTGGCGGACGACAACTCCATTCTCATCGATATCTTCATCGAACCGCAATTCAGTCACCTGGTCCGGGTGGGAACGCGATTCTGGAATGCCAGCGGCCTTTCCCTGGACGGCAATCTCCAGTCCGGCTTCAAGCTGAACATGGAATCCCTGGCCTCGCTCATCTACGGCGGCATCGCCTGCGGCACCCCGGAGCCGCTGGCCGCGTCAAGCCCTCCGGCCGCCAACGGCATGGTTTTCAAGCTCTACAACAGTTTTGACGAGGCTGAATACGGTCTCAAGATGACCCTGCGACTCGCCTCGGGTAAGGGTATTATTGAAGGCCGAACCAAAGTCAGGTACCGCGGGCTCGAGGCGGGAGTGGTGAAAAAAATTCGCATAAACAGGGATGAGAACCACTCCGTAACCGCAGAAATCCTGCTTGATCCCCGGGCGGAACCCATTCTCAGGGAGGGGACAAAATTCTGGGTCGTCCGGCCCAAAATATCCATTGACGGAATCGAGCATATCGAGACCATTATCAGCGGCCCATATATCAGCTTCAAGCCCGGAAACGGTCCCTACAGGGATAGTTTCGTCGTTGAACAGGATCCGATGCCGCGGCTGTCCATGCGGACCGGCAAGCACTTCACCCTGGTCGCCCCGACCAGCGGTTCACTCAGCACGGGCAATCCGGTCCTCTACAAAAACATAACCATCGGTGAAATCAGTTCCATCGACTTCGGGCCGCGGGCCGAAACCATCCTGATCGATATCCTGATCTACGACGACTACGCTTTCCTGGTCAAGAAAAACACCATTTTCTGGAACGTCAGCGGGGTCAGCATCGACGCGAGTCTTTCCCACTTCAACATCAACATGTCATCCATAAAATCCGTGCTGGCCGGCGGAATTGCCTTTACCAGTCCCGACCGACCCGATTCGGTCGAGGCTCCAGAAGGAACATCTTTTCCCCTGTACGCCGGCCGGTCGGAAGCGATCAAGGCAAACCCTGAGCTGCGACCGCCTGGCACGATCCTTAAACTGCGCTCATCGGCTGACAACTCGTTTGACGCGGGTTCGCCGGTTCTCTATAAAAACATTCCCGTTGGCGAGGTGCTGAGGTACGAGCTCAGCAAAGATCTCCAGACCATTACCTTTGACGTGCTTATCCGTGAAGAGTATGCACAACTTATCAATGCCTCGACCAGATTCTACAACTTTTCAGGGTTTACCCTTGATGCCGGCCTTGCCGGCATTGAGTTCAAATCCGGGCCGATCAACTCCATCATATCCGGAGGCATCAGCTTCTTCACGCCCGGCCAGGGCAAACCGCTCCGGGACAACGATTCCTTTATACTCTACCAGGACAGGGACAGCGCCATCGATCTTGACAGTCTCAAAATCACCCTGCGCCTCGACCGGGCCGATGGTATTGGCGCAAAAACCAGAATCCGTTACCAGGGGATTGAAATCGGCCGGGTCAAAGCCGTCCGCTTCACCCGGGACCTGCGGGGGGTGATCGCCGAGGCGCGAATCAACGGGGACGCGGCCCGGCTCTTTCGCAAGACCACCCGCCTCTGGCTGGTCAAACCAGAGATCAGCCTTGCCGGTGTAAAAAACATTGACACCGTCCTGACCGGCCCCTACATCAATGTCGTGCCGGGTGACGGCGATCCGGAAACAGAATTTGCTCTGCAGAGCCAGGCCCCGGAAACGGGATCGTACGCCGGCCTCAATATTATTTTGGAAACACCGCGCCTGGGATCCCTGACCAGGGGCAGCCCGGTCTATTACCGCCAGGTCCAGGTGGGCAGCGTCACCGGTTTTGAGCTGTCACCGGCTGCCCGCCAGGTCTGGGTACGGGTCAACATCGAGCCGCCCTACGAAAAACTGGTCCACAGCGGCACCAGGTTCTGGATTGCCAGCGGTTTCAGGGTCTCCTGGGGCTTGTTTGCCGGGCTCGACATCAGCACGGAATCCATGGCGTCCCTTCTGGCCGGCGGGATCGCCTTTGCCACCCCGGATGGTGAAATGATGGGTGAGGCGGCCCGGGACAATGACCACTTTGCCCTGCATGAGGAGCCGGAAGATTCATGGCTTGACTGGAGCCCGGCAATCATGCTTAATGAAGAGAAAATCAAAACAGCCGAACCGCAGGGAGCAACCATGTAATCGGTGTTCCCCGTGCCCGGCCCCGTATGCGAAGGTCCCAGATGAAAACCATTGAGTCCATAGAGATAGATAAAGAAAAGATTGAACGACTTGCCGCCTCGGCCAAAGCCCCCCTGCCGGTCTCCGGCGCGGAAAAGAAAAAACTCATCCGGAAGATAAAAGAGCTGCTCAGGGAAAAAGACGCTGTCCTGGTTGCCCACTATTACGTGGATGAAGAGCTGCAGAAGCTCGCGGACGAAACCGGCGGCTGCGTTTCCGACTCCCTGGAGATGGCCCGGTTCGGCCATGATCACCCGGCCCAAACCGTGGTGGTGGCCGGGGTCCGTTTCATGGGCGAGACCGCCAAGATTCTCAACCCGGAAAAACGAATCCTGATGCCGGACCCGGGCGCGGAATGTTCCCTGGACCTGAGCTGCACCAGCGAGGCATTCACAAAATTCTGCGACGCCCATCCGGACCGGACCGCGGTGGTCTATGCCAACACCAGCGCCGAGGTCAAGGCCCGGGCCGACTGGGTGGTTACCTCAAGTATCGGCGCCCAAATCATCAAGCACCTCCACGAACAGGGCGAAAAAATCATCTGGGCGCCGGACCGCTACCTGGGCGGCTATATCCGGAAGGTAACCGGCGCCGACATGCTGCTCTGGCCCGGCTACTGCGTGGTGCATGACGCCTTCAAGGCCGAGGAACTGGAATACCTGCGCAAAAAACATCCCGAGGCGGGTGTCCTGGTGCATCCCGAGTCACCCATGGAGGTTATCGACCAGGCGGACGTGGTCGGCTCCACCACCCAGCTGATTAAAGCGGTTACCGAAATGGACAACAATCTCTTTATAGTGGCGACCGATCGTGGCATCTTCCACAAGATGAAGGAAGCGGCCCCGAACAAGCGGTTCATTGAAGCGCCCATGGGCGGCACCGGCGCCACCTGCCTGAGCTGCGCCCACTGTCCCTGGATGGCCATGAACGGCCTGGCCAACCTGGCCCGCACCCTGGAAACAGAAAGTAATGAAATACATGTTGACCCTGAAACCGGGCGCCGGGCCATGGTCTCGGTCAAACGGATGCTTGATTTTGCCGCCCGGGAAAAAGTGCGGGCAACAGGCTCGGCAAATATTATCTCACCCGCCTGACCACTAAAAACCAGAGGAATCATGAAGCAACGTATCAGCAACACCATCAACCTGGCGGCCCTGACCTGCCTGGTCACGCTCTTCTGCGCCCAACCCCTGGCCGCCCGGCCCAATGCCGGGGTCAAGTATTCGATCACCCGGCAGGAAAACCCCAGGGGTTCGGAGAACAGCCTGATCCTGCCCTACGCCTTTTCCACCGAAAGCCTCGGTCTGACCGGCGGCGTCGGGGCCGGGATCAAAGGCTACGGGCAGGACCAGTTGCTGCTGGCGGGAACCGTCTTTGGCAGTACCGAGGGCGCCCTTGTCGGCTTTCTGGGCGCCTGGGATTACCAGGTCCCTTTCCTGCGCCGCCTGTTCATCTCCGTGGCCGGGTCCTGGGGCTACTATCCGAACCAGCGGGCCTATAGCTTCCCATTTTACGTGCCCGGAACACCCCGGCCGGGCAGTAACGATTCAGATAAAAATGATTACGTGGAGACCCCGGGCGACGATAACTGGCTGGACTTCAAGCTGGAATATGTCCTGCCCCTGGGCAGCGCCCGCACCTCATCCCTGATGTAGTATCAGCTCAAAAACGGCATGCTGGTCTCCGAGCCCACCGGCGCGACCACATGGAACCCGCTGGACCACGGAATCACGGTCCTGCTGCTCAAACAGTACAACAGGTACCAGAGTTACGAACCCGAAGGGTTTGACAAGGTCGACGGAACCATCCATCCGCTCCAGTTCGGCATCTACCACAACAACACGGATTTTCCGGCCAACCCGTCCTACGGATGTTCCCAGTACCTGGCCTACACAAAAGATTTTGCCTGGGGCGACTCGGAAGAGACCTGGTCGTTTCTTGAATTCGAAGCCGCTAAATATTTTTCACTCGGCGCATCCGACTGGGCCAGGCAACGGGTCATCGCCCTCAACTTCTGGACCGGTTATTCGCCTTCCTGGAATGAAAAGCTGGACGGCTTCGGCAATATCACGGTTCACAACCGGCCGCCGCATGTGGACGGTGCCCGGCTGGGCGGTTTTTACCGGATGCGCGGCTTTGAAAACAACCGCTTCAATGACCGGGCCGTCATCTACACCACGGCCGAGTACCGCTACACCCCGGAATGGAATCCCATCGGCGGGATATCCTGGCTCAAGTGGCTCAACATGGACTTCTGGCAGTTTGTCGGTTTTGTCGAGGGCGGCCGGGTTGCCAATGAATACAGCTTCCCGGAGCTGTTCAGCGACTGGAAAACGGACGCGGGTATCGGTATCCGGGCCATGATGGCCGGCGGTATTGTCCGGCTGGACTTCGCCGCCTCAGAAGAAGGCGCTGCCGCCTGGGTCATGTTCGGCCAGCCGTTTTGATTTTTCGTGACAACTGGTATATAATTTTCTGAAACCGATGGGACAGAACCCTTTCGCGGCTGTTTTCCGAATCAATGCCCCTGTCCACAACTGAAAAGAGGTACTCCATGTCCATCCGTCAAAAAAATCTTTTTCCGATCCTTGTTCTTCTGGTCACGTTTCTCCTTGCCGGCTGCAGCAAAACCAGCGTCACCGGCAGCTGGAAGAAGAGCGACTACAACGGCAAGCCCTTCACCTCGATCATGGTGGTGGGGCTGACCGGCGACCCCAACAACAAGATGCTCTGGGAAACGGTCATGGCAGACAGGTTGCGCACAGGCAATGTTCCCGAGGTTACGACCACCATCAGCAGTTTCCCGAACGACCGGAACATAGAAGCGGATGAAATCGTCAATCTTGCCACTGAGAAAGGGATCCAGGGGCTGCTGGTAACAAGGCTGGTCGACACCCGGAAAGAGGAAGTCTATTATCCGCCCTCAGGCGGCTATGGCTACCCAGGGTCATTCGGATACTACAGCCATTTCGGCAGCTACTACCCCCACGCCTATGCCCGCTCCTACAGACCCGGCTACACGGCGACCCGCACCAAGGTTCTGCTGGAAACAAACCTGTACGACGTCAAGACCCAGGAGCTGATCTGGAGCATGTCGTCCGATACCTTTGACCCGAGGTCCGTCAACCAACTGGCGGACAGCGTCAGCAAAAAGGTTCTGGCAACCCTGAAAAAAGATAAACTGCTGTAACAGATGTCCCAGCGGGGGACATCGGGTCACAAGGGCAGAATATGCACCTCTTCCCGGACCGGATGGGCGCCTCGAACCAGCAGGCCAGAGCGGCCGTCAATGGAGATCGGATCGCCAAACCCTATCCGGTGGCCGTTGATCCGGGCATACTGATCTGCCTCGTACACCTGCAGATCCCGGCAGCCCACCACACAGGTCTTCTCCAGCCGGGTGGCGACCACGGCGGCGTGGGACGTCTGACCGCCGCGGGAGGTCAGCAGCCCGTCGGCAAGGGAGATCTCCCTGATATCCTCGGGCACGGTGTCCTGGCGGATCAAAATCAGTGGAGTCTCCGGGTCGTCGCGTCTGAGCTGCTCAATATTTTCCTCGCTGAACACGGCACGGCCGCTCAGGGCGCTGCCGCTCACCCCGATCCCCTTGCCCAGAATAAACGGCGCGATCGTCTCCCTGTCAAAGACGTGCAACCTCTCCATGGCCTTGATCGTGATCATATCCCGGGTCTGGAGAATGTATAACTGGTCCGGTTCCGGTCCTTCAAAGGTAAATTCCATCTCCTGGGGATTCCAGCCCTTGGTGTATACCAGGTCGCGGGAGATCTCCCTGAGCCGCTCGTAAATTTTCGGAAACCGCCGCTCCAGGGAATCGTCCACCGAGCGGCCGTCAATCTCGGCCTGCTCCACGGATATGGGCTGGCTGGTGACCAGGCCCGAAACGATATCCTCACCCTGGTCGCCCGAAGCATAATCACCCCAGAGCGCCACCCTCCGGACCTTGCGGTAGGGGTGGGCCGTAAAGAAGACGCCGCTGCCCGCCTCCGGGCCCAGATTGCCGTACACCATGGCCTGGACGATAACAGCCGTGCCCCAGTCCTCGGACAGCTCCATGAGCCTGCGGTACTCCTTCACCTTGTCGGTATGCCATGACTCAAGGACCATCTCCACGGCCCGGATGAGCTGCAGCCACGGATCATCGGGAATATAGAGCCCCTTTTCATAGATCAGCCGGTAATACTCCAGGGCCAGCTCCCGCATCTGCCCGGACGAGAACTCCCGTTTCAGGTAGACGTCGTACTTCTTTTTATGGCTGTTCATCAGGTCTTGAAAAACCTCGCGATCCAACCCGTGCGCCATGCCCCAGGACTGGACAAACCGACGAAAGTTGTCCCAGGCAAAGTATCCCCGGCCCGACGCGCGGGCAAATTCAGTGACCAACTCCTCGTTCAGGCCCACGTTATGAATGGTGGTCATCATGCCCGGCATGGACATGGCCGAACCGGAACGCACCGAGAGCAGCAAAGGTTTCTCGGGCGAGCCAAAGACCGTGCCGGTCAGCCTTTCAATGCCGCTGATGGAGTGGCGCACCCGCCGCATAAAATCATCCCGGGCCCGGTCAAAACGTTTGACCGCAGGCCAGCAGCGAAAAATCTCCGTGGTAATGACAAAAGCCGGCGGTACCGGCTTGCCGTCCCCGGACAGCACCATCAGGTTGAATCCCTTGTTGCCCAGGTGGATCAGGTTGTGGGTCCGCAGGTTCTCGTCATACAGCGAACTGATGGTCTTGCCGGGATTATAGGTCATGAGCAGATCAAGGCCCCGGGGATCGAGCACGTCCTTCTGGGCCTCCAGGGTGTGCATGATCCGGGTGATAAAGTTGTCCAGGTGCTGGAGCCCGAAGGTTGAGGCGATCAGGTCGCGGAAAAAGGTCTCGGACAACCGGTGGACTGTTGAGGAGAGATCCTGCCCGTCCCAGTGGGGCCGGAACCGGGTCAGGAGGTTGTCTCCGCCGATCTGGGGGATGATGATGGAGAGGTTGTTCTGGTGGACATTGGTGTAATAGGCGTAGATGATATCCTTGACCCCCTCGGACAGGCCGCGAAAGATATCCAGGTACTGGGTGTAGGAGAAGCGCCGCATGCCGATGGAGGAGGAGAGCAGGCTCACATAGGTCTCCAGCTTGCGGCTGCTGATCCCGTCGATCCGCAGGGCCCGCAGGTAGAGTTTCAGGGAGCGGGCGATCCGGATAAAGGTGGCCTGGGTGATAAAGGAGAGGTTGATCGTATCGGAGAGGCGCTCCAGAAAAATATTGGCCAGGTTCTCCAGCCTGAAGGTCAGGCCCAGGGCATCAAACTTTCTTTCACTGTAGCGGCCGTAGACCGAGGGGATGTCAACGGCGATATGGCGTTTGTGGTAGATCTCCTCCCTGGGCTCAAACTTTTCCGGACTGAGGATAATCTTCCGGAGCCGCTCAAGGTAATCGAGCACCGCCGCCAGGCACGTATAGGTGTCGCAGTCGTCCAGGACCGTCAACAGATCCTCCATCTCCGGGAAACCTCCCTGGGCTGCCTGCTGCAACTGATTTCGCAACTCCTGGAGCCCGAGGTTGTACTTGTGGTGCAGGAGCTTGAACATCCTGACCAGCAGCTCAAAACGGCGCCGCTCAACCACGGGTATGTCTTCCTGCTTCTCCAGGTAACGGAGCCGCTCCTTTTCCTTCCAACGCAAAATATCCGAGGTCCTGCGAAATCCCAGCTCGTCCCTGATCCGGTTGGTCAGGACATGCTGGGCGTCCACAAAAGGCCCGCAGGTCTCCACCTGCCGATACACTTCTTCCGGCAGGAAGGGCCGGAGGAGATCCTTGTCCAGATCCAGCCAGAAACCGAAAATGGCGCCGATGAAATCAACGATCAGGTTGCTGGATTCCACATGGCTCTGCTTGCGCAGAAAATGGATCAGGATGTCGCGCCGGTTATGCAACTCATCCAGCTCGGTGGATACCTCGCGCAGCTCACCTTCGGCGCCGATCTCGTTGAAAAAAACCGGCATCAGCTTGGTGAACTGCTTGGCCAGATTATAGATCGGCTCAATGGGATGATTGAGCAGATCAGTGATATCGCGCTGGAAAAGATCGGTGTCCTTGACACAGGTGCCGGACAGTTTCAGGTTGATGATCAGGGCCGAAAACAGCGTGGAGCACCACTTGGGCTCCTGCATGATCAGATTGAGCCAGACCCGGATGTTGGCCAGGTGAGCCGGATTGGTGATGGGCTGCCAGTCCTCGTCCACGCCGGTAACGTTGGCATACTGGAATCCGAAACGGACCACCTCCCAGAGAAAGGCCTCGACCAGACGGGAGTTGCCCCGTTTGAACACCTCGCCGCCGATGACCTGGATACACTGCAGGGAGGTATGCGGATACTGCCGGACATTGGCCTTGAGCAGTTGAAAGGTGGTGACGAAAAACTGCTCTATCTGCTCAAAGGGCTGCTCCCGGATGAGACGGACCAGGCTGCGGTTGATCTCCCGCAGGGTCTCTTCATGGACCAGGTGCAGACCGGATGTTTCCATGATGCGGAAGAGGAAAAGCAGCTTCCGGTTTTCAGCAAAGGTTGCGTCCGCCTCGGTGTCCTGAACCAGTTTTCCGGGAATCTCACGATAGAGCCGGACAATATCCATGTGACTGGGCAGCTTCAGGAGAGATCGCAATCCCTCAAGGGGATCGTCCTCAATATCTATCTCAGCGAGCTGCTTCCGGTACGCACGGAGACGATCATGGGAAACCGCCGCGAGACAGGGCCCGGCCTGCCAGTCATGACAGTACTCGCCACACTCCTTGAGAAACCAGGGCAGGGGGTCGTCTTCTCCGAGCCAGTACCGGTAGTTCAACTCCAGGATTTTTCGCATGAGCCGCGCCAATGGAGCAAAATCAAAACCGATGTCAGACCGGTCGTCACTGAGTGAAACCAGTCTCAACGCCATCTTCTTCATGGGATGATGCCCCTGCACCATATGCATCATCAACTGGTCACCGGCCCGGTCCAGGTCAAGCAATTTGCGAAAGAAATCGTTTAAAACAGATTCATGACGATACAGCTCATCCAGGCTGACGGTTCTGACCAGCTTATCGGTGCAGGCCAGCATTCCTTCCATGACCAGGGCAACCATCTTCCCGTTTTTGCGACAGTCGAATAATGCCTGAAGGAATATGGCGCTGAACAGGGTAAAGGTCTCCGGCCCCTTTTCATGGCGCATGTAATGGGACATGTTCTTAAGAATAAAGGCGCGCAGCTCCGGGATGATAAACTTCCAGTTGCGATACGGGTGATGCACCTCGCGAAGCAGATGGTCCAGCTTATCGGCCAACCCCTGGTACTGTGCCACGACTTCGCGCAGGGGCTCAAACATCGGGTCAACAACGACCTCTCCGGCCGTTTCCTCGAGGTTCGCCCGTAACGCGTCGGACTCAAACAATTCACTGCCGCTCTGCTCGCCCATACATCAAAATCCTCTGTTCAATCGCCTTCCGGTCACATTTACGGCTCTATTGTACCGTAAAACAGGGAGCAATAAAAAGCATGAAAAGTTCTTCCCGGTCTGGTGAACAATTCCCCAAAAAGCTCCTGTCCATTGCAGCGCCGATATTTTCAAGAAAACAGCCTGTTGCATATGTTGACCTTACCTGCTGAATAGACTATCTTAATTGTAGATTCATAAACAAGAGCAAAACCGACAGGCAGATGCCGAACCAAGTTTTTTTTGACCAGACGGCGATTACCCCGTGACAGCTTCCCAGCAGAAGAACAGCGCCGACCAGGCCCGCTCAGGAGAATTCAAGACTGTCGAAAAGATCGCCGTTTCGTTCACGGCGGCCTTTAAATATTTTTCCCTGTATCCGGAAGGTCACGCCTTTTCCCGCAATTACCTCGAAAAATTCAAAACCGAGCTCGATGAGTTCCTTGAACGACACGGCCGACTCCGCCTGGATATAGAAAAAAACAGTTACTTCTATAAAGGGACCGTGGTCTTTCAGGGCACGGCAGAGGAGAACAACCCGGCCTACCTTCTTTCCCGCGACCGGATTCTGTTTCTGGAATTTGTCAGAAACATTGAAATGTCGGAAATTTCCCTGCTGCTTGATGTTTTCAAGCGGCACCGCAATCCCACGGACAATCAGGACGGCGATATCGCGACAACCCTCTGGCATTATCGTTTCGGCCATATCCATTACGAGGCGGCTGATATCTTTGCCATGGAGGCGATCGAGTTCAACCTGGCCATGTTCAAGGCCGCTCCGGGCCCGGGGGGCGGAAACGGCGGCGATGGCGGAGCAGGCAGTATCGGCCCGGCGGGTGAAAGCGGGCCCGGCGGTCCGGACGGAGGCCCCAGGGAACAGGTTCAGGTCGACGCCCCGGCAGGCGGCAACGCCCACTTTTCCCAGATGCGGAGCGCCGGGGCCGAGGCCCCGTCCAGCCTGCAGATGCTGGCGCTCAACCGCGACCTGTCCGAACTGGACCAGGACGAACAGCAGCTGCTTGATTTGATGATTCAGCAGCAGGAAAACAAGGACGTCACGCCCGACGCCGTTGATATTCTGCTTATTACCCTGGCCGTCGAGCAGAACGAACTCGATTTTACCGCGATCCTCGACTTTCTCGAGTTTGAATTTTTCGATTCAATGACCAGGGAAAACTTTGCCCTTGCATTCAAAATCTGCAAAAATGTCATCAACATCTCCGAAGCGGTCAAGGCCGGAAAACCATGGGTCGAAGCCCTGGTGAACATCTTCCTGTCCTCCCTGGCCCGGGAGGAACGCTATGGCGAGATGGCCTGGTGCAATGACTACGGCAGGATTGCAGCTGCTCCGGACCGGAATGTCCAGCTCCTCAACACTCTGGACCTCCTCCCCCCTGAAATAGTCCTGACCCTGGGAACGATAATTACCCAGGTACCCGCCGACAATATCCACCTGCTACACAGGGTTATCAACATCATTGCCGCCAAATCAAATAATAATCCGGGGCCCCTCTGCCAACTGGTCGAGAAATCAGATGAACAGGCCGCCCTGCTCCTTTTGACCGTGACCGAGCAGATGGAGGATAACCGGGCCGCCCGGGTCTTCCTGAAAATGATCCGCCATCCGGCCGCCTCCATCAGGAAGGCGGGTATGGACGGCCTGTTCAAAACCAGCACATCCATCAAGCCGGATGAAATCCTCCACCTGCTCCAGGATCCGGACAAGAGCGTTCGCAACAGGATCCTGTCGTACGTGGAGCAGCTTGAAGCCCATGTCCGCGAGGAACTGCTCATCTCCTTTCTCCACCAGGGCGGGCGGCAAATTGATGACGAGTTGTTCATTCTGAACTGCTACAGACTGCTCGGCAACAGCCTGTCGCCGGCGGGCCGGAATTTCCTCAAGACGACCCTGATGGAGAGCGACCTGAAGTCCATGTTCAGCCATATTTCCAAGGCGCACAAAACCGGGGCGGCGTTCGCCCTGCGCAGTATTGGCACAAAAGACGCGATGAAGATCCTGCGCCGGGGAGCGGAAAGCATGCGTCCCGATATTCGCCAGGTCTGTAAAAAGGCCCTGGGACTCTGATATGTTCGCGTATGATAGTGATCAGCCATGAATGAGATATCCACACAGCAGCGACTTCTGCAGACACTGCACCTGCTGACAAACTCAGCCAGAATCCACCAGGACAACAACAAGGTTCTGATCTACGCGGTCAACCAGTTTGTCGCCCTCATCAGCCGCCTCTGCCGCGAGGATGACGAGATCACCCTCCTCTTCTCCGAGGGCAGCTTCTACCTCCATGAAGAGAAGATCGTCTTTGACCGGTTGACCGTCAACTTCGGCAACATGATGCTCAAGTACTTTGCCGACCGGAAGCTCGAGGGGCTGCGATTTTATAACTCCATCAGCGAAGCATCCCAGGCCGAAATCACCGCCTTTATCAGGCACCTGAACAACGCAGAGCGCCAGGAAGCCCCCGCGACCTGGCTGGAAGAACAGATCGAGGCGGACAACCTGACCTGGGTCGAGCATGTGCGGGTCTCCCAGGTTGCCCTGGGCCTGGATCCTGATCAGAAAAAGAAGCAGGACCATTCAGACCGGAAACAGCCCGGGTCCGGAACAGGTGACGGCCCGGACGACAACCCTGATGGAGCCGGATCAGGCGGAAACGGTTCCGTGCCTGCGGGCCGGGAACGGGCGGCAAAAAAAAAGAACTCCATCCAGACCTATGGCTACGCGGTCCTGTCCCTGCAGGACATCAGCCGGAAGATCTCCAACAACAGGCGGCCCAGCATCAAAAAGGCAATGCGCCTGGTCCAGAGCATGATCGACATGGTGATCGACGATAACCAGATGTTCATCAGCCTCAGCACCATCCGGGATTATGATGATTACACCTATACCCATTCCATCAACGTCGCCATTCTCTCCATCTGTCTCGGTCACAAGATCGGCCTTTCCAATACCGCCCTGGAAACCCTGAGCCTGGGCGCGCTCTTTCACGACCTGGGCAAAATCGACGTGCCCAAGGAAATCCTCAACAAACCGGGCCGCCTGGATGAGCGGGAACTTCTCATCATGCGCAAACACGCCATTGACAGCGTCCGCAGAATCATCAAGCTGAAGACTACCAGGAAGAAAAAAGTTCCACTCCTGCTGCCGCCCTTTGAGCACCATCTCAAGTATGATTTAAGCGGCTACCCGAAGACGCCGCGCAAAAAACCCTTGAGTCTTTTTGGCCGGATCATCTGCATTGCCGACGTGTTTGACGCCCTGACCGCACCCCGGATCTATCGTCCGTCCGCCTGGTCGCCGGACCGGGCCCTGGGCTTCATGATGGAACAGTCGGGTAAGGATTTTGATCCTATCCTTCTCAAGGTGTTCATCAACATGATCGGTATCTACCCGGTCGGCACCCTGCTGAAACTCGACAACGACGAGATGGGCCTGGTGGCCCGCTACGCAGACACGGAGAACGGCCGGAAAGAGCTCTGGGTCCAGCTCCTGGAACCGGAGGAAGACAGGAAAAGCTTCCGCAAGGGCAAGCTGATAAACATGGGCAGCTGGAACGCGGAAACCGCCTCGTTCAACCGCTCGGTCCTGGAGAGCCTGCATCCTTCGGTCTACGGAATCCAATCCGCCGAATATATCATGTAGCCGGCGCGGACATCTGTTCCCGGCTTCTACTTCTCCCCCCAGACCCGGGACCGTATCTTCTCCGCCTGGCCGGTGTAATAGTCCGCGTTCTCCGGATCAATGGCCAGCGCCCGCATTTCCTCCGCCACGGCCTGTTCCCGCAACCCGTTGGCCCACAGGGCAACAGCGAGGGTATCAAGTATATAGCCGGTCTCCCTGAGCTCCACTGCTCTTTGCGCCAGAACAAGAGCCCGCTCCGGGTCGCGCAGGTCATGATTACCGGCCGTGAGCAGCAGCCAGGCCAGGTTGTTGTACACCTCGGCGTTTTCTGGTTTAAGTTTCAGGGCCTGTTCATAGGCAGCGATGGCACGGGCTTCCAGTTTTTTCTCCTGCAACAGGTCTCCGAGCAGAAGAAAGAGAAGACCGTTTTCCGGTTCCTGGCGCAGCTTGTGTTCCAGCATCGCCTCCACGTAGCGCAACTCATGTCCCGCGGTCATGGCCGCTCCATCTATCCGGCCAAGTCCCCAGACACTGCCGGCAACCACCAGAAAATAGACCGCCAGGCTGATCCGTACCTTGCGGTCGTGCCTCCTGATCAGACCCCTGTCCCGTTCACATTGCTCAAGAAAATCTATCCGCTCGCCCAGGCCGAAGTGGTGCCAGCTTTTTTTCTCCCGAATATTCCCGCCGAGAGCGGCTATCTTCTCAAACGAACTGATCAGTGCGCGGCTGCTCCCCAGGGCCTGAAACACATACAGATCTGCCTGGCGCTCAAAGTTGCGGATGAAATAGCCGAAAAGATAGCGAAAGTAGACAATCATCAACAGGAGTACCGGCAGACTGACCAGAACGGCCACCATGACGTCAGGGGCCACACGCAGCACAGAGGAGAGGCTATACAGCAGATCCGAACTGAGCACCAGGTAGGGCAACGGCTCGCTCGCAACCCCGGCAAAGATGCTGAAGCCCAGAAACAAAACAACATACAGGACCAGGTGGCGCCGCTTGACATGGCCTATCTCATGCGCCAGCACCGCCTGCAACTCATCCCAATTCATGGCCTGCAAGAGAGCAGGAGTGACCAGCAGGTATCGCAGCCGGGGCAGAATTCCCATGATACCCGCGGTAACAACCTGTCCCTCGAACAGCGGCCAGGACAGGATTTCGACGTTAAGGCCCTGTTGCCGGCAGAACCGTTCCATCCGGTCACGCAGTGGCCCGGCAGGCAATGG